>JASJEK010000417.1 GCA_030064915.1 Xenococcaceae cyanobacterium MO_234.B1 | reverse complement strand
AGTACCGATGGACTGTCGGGAAAGGAAACTGTCTGCTGAATGCGTACTGCCAGGGATAGCAATATCTAGGCAAGTGCAACGCAGAAAACTCTCAGCGTGAGTTGAGAAGCCCGCGCTGTACTCCTGCGTCAGCGTCGGGATAAGTCACAAAAGCGGCTAGTCAAAAAATGTAACTGACATGAAGGTAAAATATATGAAAGGGAATGGTTTTAAAGCCTTAGATGCAGTTAAAGGCATTTGCGTTTTTTGCCTGTCAATTTTAACTTTCTGCTTCTTTGACGTAGATGCTGCATTAGCCCATGGTCCACACGATGTGGTAATTGAAGTAGAACTTTCTCCTAACTATGACCAAGACCAGACAGCATATTATCTTCTCGACAGTTACCTTCCCATTTGGGGAAATTTATTTAAGTCAGAAGATGGGGGTCATAGCTGGAAAAGAATCGAAAAGGGTTTAGATAATCAACATAAATTATTTTCCCTAGCTGTCTCATCTCAATCTCCGGAAATTCTCTTTCTCTCAACCTTGGGAGATGGAATCTACAAGTCCCAAGATGAAGGAGCATCCTGGGTCAAAGTTAACCAGGGACTGGCAACATTAAGTATCGATCTAGTTTCTATTTCTCCTCATTCATCTGATGTGGTTTTCGCTGCTGGGACTGAATCAGGACTCTATAAGACTGAAAATGGCGGGGCAAGTTGGACTCAAGTTATGGCAGGGGAGAGTAAAATCACTGTCATAGCCTTTGCTCCCGCTCAAAAAGACCAGATTACCATTGGCGACAACCAAGGAAACCTCTTCTTTTCTGACAATCGAGGTGAAAGCTGGCAACAGCTTGCTACCCTGGAAAATAGTGGAGCGATTAGAGCTGTGGCAATTTCCCCCAATTTTGCTTCCGATCAAACTTTTTGGGTCGGAACTGAACAAGAGGGAATCTTTAAAACAGTTGACGGAGGTGTTTCTTTCTCCCAAGTCAATAACGGCATCTGGGATCGCTCAATTATGTCTTTGGCAATCTCCCCTAACTATGAAACAGATGGAACTATCTTAGCTTCTACCTGGCATGAGGGAGTTTTTCGCTCCAATGATGGGGGCAATAGCTGGAAAAAGCAGAGTAGAGGTCTTAAGAAACACCCCCAAGCAGATACCACTCTGTACAAAAATCCTCATTTTAGCGACTTGAGTATTTCCCAAAACTTTAGCCAGGATGGAACCGTTTTTGTAGCCGGTTTCGATGGGCTATTTAAGTCGACAAATGGAGGACGTAGTTGGCGGGATGTAAACATAGGTAAAGGAGCGACAAGTATTAGAAATGTAGCAATATCACCAAATTATCAAAATGATTCTACAGTTGCCGTTTCCACCCTCTACCAGGGTGTTTACATTAGTCAAGACCAAGGAGCTACCTGGACGACCATTAATCACGGCTTAGGGTTAGACCGTATGCTCAAACAAAATCTGATAACTCAAACAGGAGACTTGGTTTTTTCTCCCAACTACAGTTCGGATAACACCCTACTTGCCAGTTCGTGGGGTTGTTTATTCAAAACTACCAATCGAGGCAAGCACTGGCAAAAGTTTTGGGTCCCCAGAGCTTTACGGCGTGACAGCTATATGGTTGTTTCCCCCAATTTTGCTAGCGACCGCACTATCTATTTAGTAACTTTACCAGGTAAAATTCTCAAATCGACTGATGGAGGGGAGAACTTTTCGGTTGCTGGAGAGATTGGCGATCGCGCTGCCTACATCCCTTCCTTAGTCATATCGCCCGATTTTGCTGCTGACCAAACCCTATATATCGGTAATTTTACTGGTGGCGTCTATAAGTCGGTAGATGGGGGTTCCACCTGGCAACCTATAAACAACGGTCTGATTGCCAAGGGAGACTATGCCAAGTTAGCTATTTCCCCCAACTACCAAGAAGATGGAACTGTTTTTGCCGGCACTGCCGAAGGCTTGTTTGTAACCGAAGATGGAGGGACAAGTTGGCGCAAATTGGCAGGCACTGCTTATGGTGGGGATAGTTATATAGAAACTATTGCCATATCCCCCAATTACCAAGGGGATCAAACCTTCCTGGTTAGTGTCAGGGGGAAAGGTTTATTTAAAACGGAGGATGGGGGCACAACTTTTACTCAGATTGGTGATTATTTGACCGGACCAATTAAGTTTTCTCCTTCATACTCTGTTGACCAAACCATTTATAGTTCATCTGGAGCTGAACTATATAAATCAACAGATGGCGGTAATAATTGGCAAACGGTTGCCAATATTCAGCCTAACTACAATTTTCTGACCATTTTCTATCATCTGTTGACTAACTCCCCCGAAAGAAGATTTCTAGCTGCTTTAATAGTTGCTTTACTTAGTTACTTGCTTCTAGGATATTTGGGCTTAGAAAAAAGACTGCCCTTTAGAAAATGGCAGCTCAAAGCAGGCGGTACTTTTGTAGCCTTTATCGGTGTATTGAGTCTCTTGTCTGCCTAGGCTAGCTTGGCACAAGGGGAAGTTAGACTACTTGAAAAATTTCTCAGACTAATTAATTCTCATTAGGGAGGTTAAAAATGGCTATTATCTGTCGCGATTACAAACTTCTGTTTATCCAAGTACCGGCTACAGGTTGTTCGTCGATTAGTAAAGTATTGATCGAAAAGCTTGGAGGAGAAAAGCTGCCGCAAAAAGATATTATGCTGGCAGGAAAATATAAGTTAGTAGCAGAAAAACATAATACGCTCAAGCAGTTAGTGGGATTTAATCTTATTTCCCGCCAAGAATTAAAATCCTATCTAACATTTGGCACTGTGCGCAATCCTTTTGATCGGTTTGCTAGTGCTTACCAAAGATACATAAGCTCCTGGTGGGAAGAAATAATACAAAGCGACGATCCCAATTCTTCTGCTAATAGAGCGGGGAAAGCACATCGGGAAAGATATATCAAAGAAGTTCAAAAGCAAATTCAATTTGCACGAGAAGAAGGTTTTGAAAAATGGCTATCAAGAAAAATCGTGCTTGATCAACGTTTTGATCGGCACCTAAAAAATTTGCCCAAACGTTGGCTTAGAAAGCAACCCCTCTTACTTACCAAGAATTCTCGCAAGATGAATATTGCCTATCCCCTAATCGATGGTGTGGATGAAGTTATTCGTTTTGAACACCTAGATAGGGATTTTAACAAGATCTTAAGCCAGGTAGGAGTAAATGAATATATCCCAATACCTCATACCAATAAAACTCCTGGTAAAAAACCATATCAAGAAAAATATTCCCTAGAAGCCCGAGCAATTGTTGAGCAAGAGCTGGCTAAAGAATTAGCTACATTTGGATATACTTTTGATTAGCATCTCCCTGATAGGAAAACTTTATTTAACCCTAGAGGGATAAGTTAACTACAAAAGAGAGACTAGATAGACTATATAAAGGATTAAATTGAAAATAATACTCGAGTTTTAGGAGAACCGAAAGATGCAAGGTCAAGCAATTGCCAACGAAGGGAATAACAATGATATGATGCGGCAGGATCTAACTCAATCTTTGAGCCGTAGTCATATCGATCCATCAAAACTGAGTACTTTTCAACGTATCGTGCTGACAACTGATGGAACCCTAACCGAAATATTAGAAGCCTATTTATTTGAAAAAATTCGGGTAGTTAAGCTGTCAGAAGGAATAGTTTCAATTACACAAGATATTTCGCCGTTAGAGGTGAAACAGGGAAGCGAGGTAATTGAAAGAAAAATATTACTTCAAGGAAAGATCAGCAGAAAGAATTTTATTTATGCTGAGTCAATTCTAGTTACTGAGAGATTGGACGAAAAGTTTAAAGATGAATTATTACACTCAAGAACTCCCCTAGGTAGACTCTGGTTAGAACATAAGTTTGAAACTTTTAAAGAGATAGTTGATACAGCAGAAGAAACGGCAGATAAATTGTCTGCTTATTTTCCGCTTAAACCAGAAGATAAAATTCTTTCTCGTACTTATCGAATCTTTTCTAAAAGCAAGCCCATTATTATGATTACTGAAAAATTTCCCGCTAGCTATTTTCTCACGGATTTTTAAGGTAATTTATTCAGAAAATTCATAGGAAATTCATACCTTGTTAGGTGGGCAAAATTAGTTTTCCAGTACGTTATTGAATTGAAGTTATTTAATTGAAATAGAGGTTTGCCCACCCTACTTTTATTGCTTTTATTGGTATGGTCTTTATTTTCGGGAAACATCCTAAATCCCAAGCGTTTTTCAACCTAAAGCGCGATTTTTTACTTAATTCTTCTCTTCATGAGGTCTAATATGCTAGAGCAAATTTTAGCTAAAGTTGCTAAAGATTATCCCGAAAAAGCTGCTATTGTTTATGACAAATTGAGAATTACTTATCGAGAGCTTTATGCTCAAGTTAAGGGCTTCAGTAACGGTCTTAGCTCCATCGGCATCAGTCAATCTGACTGTATCGCAGTTATTTTGCCCAACTGTCCAGAATTCGCGGTCAGCTTTTATGCTGCTGCCAAACTAAATGCTATTTTTCTGCCGTTAAACCATCTGTTCAAAGAAGAGGAACTCAGTTACTACATTAGTGACAGCAATGCCAAGGTAATTATTACTGATACTAAGAGAGCCGAGCTTTGCAGCAAGATCATCTCGAAGCTAGATAAACAAATCAAACTAATTACTGTTGATGCAGTCAGTCCGTTAACGACTTACTTTTATGATTTAGTCCTGCCAGAAGCAACAGAAACTGACGAAAATATATCCTCTTTCACAGAAAATACAGACTCTTTCCCAAGAGATTTTTTGTATCAGTATTCCTCTGGTTCTACAGGAAGACCAAAAAGAGTAGGAAGAACTCAAAATAACTTATATCATGAGGTTAACAACTTTACCCAAACTGCCAAGACAACCTCAGCGGACAATATTTTGTGTATAGTTCCCCTGTACCATGCTCATGGCTTAGGGAATTGTCTCTTAGCTTCTACTTGTAACGGAGCGACCCTAGTTATCTTAGAGCAGTTTTGGCAAAAGGGAACTCCGGTTGAAGTTCCCTTTGTTTTTAGACGTTTGAGAGTATTAGAACTGCTCGAACAAGAGCAAATTACGATTCTGCCAGCAGTGCCTTATATCTTTAATACTTTGGCAGAGACACCCCTTGATACTCAAGCCGATTTATCGTCCTTAAAGTTATGCTTTTCTGCCGGAAATTTTCTCTCGCAGGAGATTTTTGATAAATTCCTGACAAGATTCGGAATTCCTGTCAGACAGCTTTATGGTTGTACAGAAGCAGGGTCAGTTTCGCTCAACTTAGACGAGCAACCAGAAAAAACCTATGATTCAGTGGGTCATCCCATGGAAAATATCAAGATAAAAATTGTTAATGATGAGGGGGATGAACTACCTACAGGAGCGATCGGCGAGGTTACCCTTGAGAGTCAAGCACTTACTAGGGGATACCACAATATGCCGGAACTCAATCAACAAGCCTTTAAGAATGGAGCGTTTTTTACTGGTGACTTAGGGAAAATTGATGAGGCAGGTCGTCTTTATATTACTGGCAGAAAGAAAATATTAATTGACACCGGCGGTCGCAAAGTCGATCCGATCGAAATAGAAGATGTTCTGATTGCCCATTCTAAGATCAAAGAAGCAGTTGTCGTTGGCGTCAAAGGTTATTTTGCTGGAGAGATAATTAAGGCTGTTATCGTTCCCCAAGAATCAGAAAAGTTTGAAGAGCAAGAAATTTCCTCCTACTGTAAAGAACGACTAGCCGAATTTAAAGTGCCTAAAATTATTGAATTTCGCGATGAAATTCCGAAGAGTCCCTTGGGCAAAATTTTGAGAAAAGCACTGGTTTAGAAGCAACAAGTTAGGTTATAGCCATAAACATGAATATCGAAGAAATACTTGATATTAATATTGAATCTTCCAGGGTTTTGACCATCCCGATACAACTCAAAAATCAGTTACCCTTAACTGAAGCTGC
>JASJEK010000114.1 GCA_030064915.1 Xenococcaceae cyanobacterium MO_234.B1 | reverse complement strand
ATGATCCAGATGAAACCGGAATTAATGGATGAAGAAAGAATCGCTATTGAAGCAGAAAGCGATCTACTGTGGTTAGAAGTAGAAGGTTATCCCGATGCTTATTCTTTGCGTTTAATTTTAAATTGCGATCGCCGTTGTGAGGGAAATTGGCGAGAAGGAGTAGCTCCTGAATTAGTAGCAGTTACTCAACGGTTGATTGACGAAACTAATATTTAGTTTTTGATGGAAACTACTAAAAGCGATCGCACAAGTGCCTCGCTCCGCGCGATCGCCCTGAGCTTTTCGTGTCTCTATCTTATTTAGTTTTTACTAGCAAGACTAATAGTTTTTAAAATAGTTTCAAATTCCTGACGAATTGTTATTAGTTCTTTCATCCAATTATTTGAAGATGCGATCGCTTCTTCATTTTGTTTTCTAGCTTCTGCAATCTGTTTTTCTATTTCTCCATAAACTTGCAAATCGAACTCAGCAAATTGAATTTCTAACTGATGTTCTAAATCTTTAGCTATAGTTTGAAATTTGCTTGTAATTTGACGACGAGCATCAGCCATTTGTTGTTCTTTTTTTCTTTCTTGGGCAATTTCTGTCATATCTAGCCCTAAAGCTGCAACTGCTAAGATTGGACCTAAACATTTAGCAAAGTTACCAATATTTTTAGCTATACCTACTGCTTGCCAAGGTTTAAATTTAAACCCAACAAATTTACCGACACTTAAAACTGTTTGATGTAAGCCACTACCAGCAACATTCATAGAACGTAAAAATCCTGCTTTACCAGCAGTATTTAAAAAAGTTCCACTAGCATTTTTAAGAATATTCTCACCAGCAAATTCAGCAATCCCTTTTAACTTAGCAAATTGTCCTCTCAATGCTTCAATATTAATTCCATCATGTATATGGTTAGCAGAAACATCTAAAGTTTTTTCAACATAAGCGATAAAAGCTTGAACTAAATTTCCCCTTAATACTGCTTCTACTTCTTGTCTTATATCTGCAATTGCTGTGTCAAAGACAGCTTGCATTTCTCGTCCAGCTTTTTCGTAGTGTTTTTGGACTTCTAAATCAATTATTTTCTGTTTGTTTAATTATCCATTGATTATGATGGTTGATCGCGCCAACAGTAGAACCCAAAAATGTTTGCGATCGCCTGATTGTCCCATAATTAATTAAAGATTCGCGAATTGAATCGAGAAAATCTTGTATTCTACTTGCTTGAAATAGCTTTTCTTTGTTTTCTTGATGTTCTGGTTCGCTAGATAATTGTGCTGCTAACAGCATTACTGGAACAATATCAAAATAATTATTAGTGTAATGTTCTTTTGCATAACGACGAATGCGATCAATATGTCCACCAATACCATTTTTTCCTTCAAGAGCAAATAATTTATCGGGATTTTTAAGAAAATGCTCTAACCGTCGAGAGTTACGCAGATTGTATTTAACATTTAGCAAAATTATTAAAGGTTTTGCTCGCTCTTTCAACACCTTTAAAAATTGAAATTCTGCTTCTTGAATGCTGTCATTGGTGACGACGTAACAAATAATATCTGCTTCATCAATGATACTTTTAGCTACTTCTTCATCATCTCTTCCTCCCTCAGCAGCAGCACCGATACCAGGAGTATCAATAATCCGAATATTTTTCCATTCATAAATACGATTAAAGCGAGTAGTGCGCTGTTTTCCTACTCCAATTGAGTCCCAACCATCTTGAGTAATAATGGAGTGCAGAGTACTTTTACCTGCTTTAGTTCTACCCATAAAAGCAATACTAAAATAGTTCAAAGCCCTTTCTTTTGCTTTATGAGATTCTCTTACTTTGGCTAATTTTTTAATAATTTCAGCATCTAGAGATTGTTTACTATCTTCCAGTTGCTTGGCAACTTCTTTAGCAGTAGTAGCTTTGCTATTTTTCTGCTCTATTTTTAAAATAACTTCTTCTAGACTTAGGATTAAAGTCTTTAGCGTTGCTTCTGTTTTATTAAAAGCTAATTCTGCATAATGATAATCTTGTTGAGCAATTTTACTGCAATTTTCAACTGCTTTACTATATTCTTCTCCTGCAAGTAACGTTTCTTGTTTTATTTTTTCCTTTCGACTATTAGCAAATTTTTCTGCATATTCTCTGTACCAATTAATTTCTTCTTCTGACCAGTTCCAAATCTTTCCTATCTTGTTAACTAATTCTCTTTCTAAAGAGGAAAAATCTCCATCAAGATTAGCGATTGCTAAGATTTGTCTCATTACCTCCGATTGCTCTTCCACAGAAACTTGCTTCGTAATATAATCAACCGTGAGATGATGGTTATCCTGTGCAAAAATTTTTTCCATCTCATCCTTGGTGTGTTGTGAGATGTTAGCGCGATCGCCTAATTCCCTTAAATACTTTGACTCTTCAGAATGAATTTGCTGATCTGCACAAACAATATGAGTAAGTAACAAAAATCCGTAATCTAATTGCTCTCAAGCAACTGTAGAGGAGTAAGACATCAATAATTAAATCCTGAGTTGAGATTTCTTGCTGTAATTTAGAGTTCCCAACTTAAATAAGCGATTAACTAGATGTTTCCACGGATTTTACTAAAAAATAGGATTAAATCTCAGAATATTGAAGAGAATGGGCAACTTTAGTGCAAGAGATAAGTTCGGTAAAAGCTAAGAGCTAATAGCTAAGAACTAATAGCTCCAGCAATGATACAGTTTAGCGACCAATACCGAGATAGCGTAAACCAACTGCTTCAAGAGCTTCACGATCTAGAAAATTACGACCATCAATAATGACGGGATGAGTCATCAGCTTCGCCATTTTGCTGTAGTCTAGTTTGAGAAACTCTTTCCAGTCAGTTACTAGTACTAGAGCATCACAACCATCTGCCAGCATTTCGGCGTTAGTTTCGATAATTACTCCTGATAAACCATGACTTAATCCTGACTGGGAAACAATGGGGTCGTAGGCTTTAACTTTGGCACCAAGACGGTTTAACTGCTCAATTAAATTTAAAGCAGGAGCATCACGCATATCATCAGTATCAGGTTTGAAAGTTAAACCTAGTAAACCAATAGTTTTTCCTTTCAAGATTTTTAGCTCATGTTGCAGTTTTTCTAAAGCAATGGAGCGTTGACGAATATTGACATTGACCGCAGCTTTCATTAATTCCGCGTTGTAACCATAGTCATCAGCAGTGTGAATTAGGGCAGAAACATCTTTAGGGAAACAAGAGCCTCCCCAACCGATACCAGCATTCAAAAACTTGCTACCAATACGGGAGTCCAAACCAATACCTTTCGCTACCTGAGTAACATCCGCACCAACGCGATCGCAAATATTGGCAATTTCATTAATAAAGCTAATCTTCGTAGCTAGGAAAGAATTTGCAGCATATTTAATCATTTCTGCTGAACTAAGATCGGTAACGACAACGGGTACAGGGGGTAACGACTTATCTTCAGCAAATTCCCGTGAGACTAGAGGTTCATAGAGTTCTTTCATCATCGCGATCGCCTTCTCACTGTTGCTACCTAAAACAATGCGATCGGGATTAAAAGTATCATATACCGCCGAGCCTTCTCTGAGGAATTCCGGGTTACTTACTACATCAAAGTTAGGTTCAATAGTTGCTTCTGCATTAGTAGCAACACTAGAAGCTTTTTGTCTTTCTTTGACTCCATCGAGAACAATCATTCTCACCCAATCTCCAGAGCCAATGGGTACTGTGGACTTATTAACGATTACTTTATACCCACTACCATTGAGATTGGCGCCAATCCCGCGAGCCACAGCTTCTACATACCGAGTATCACTTTCTCCTGTGGGTAAGGGAGGAGTACCTACTGCAATAAAGAGAATCTCTCCCTGTTCTACTCCTTTAGCCAAATCGGAAGTAAATTGAAGTCTTCCTGACTCAGAAGAGGATTTCATTAATTCTGATAATCCTGGTTCGTAAATCGGAGATTGTCCCGACTGCATCAACTTAACTTTTTCTTCGTTGTTGTCAACACAAATCACATCGTGTCCAATATGAGATAAACAGACACCTGTGACTAAACCCACATATCCAGTACCAATCACACAAACACGCATCTAAATTAATCTCCTTGGTAATGACTTATTTTTGAATTCACATTGATTACAACTAAGATAATGCTGGCTTAATTTTGAAAATTAAATAGCAACAGTTTTAACTATAATAAATAGTCCATAATAAATAGTTCATAAATAGTTCAGCAAAACTCAAGTTTTAATTATTTCCCCTTTATGCGACCGCGCAGCGCCTCAGCTTCGCTGAGACCACGCAGTGCCTCGCTAGTCTTCGACCCTCTTCGAGTACGCGAGATCGCGAAAATCTTCGATAGTGAGTTTTAGACCTTCCTCCAGGGAAATAGTGGGTTCCCAACCTAGCCAAGTCTTAGCACGAGTAATATCGGGTTGTCTTTGTTTAGGATCGTCTTGGGGTAAGGGTTTAAAAGTCAATTCTGCATCTGGATTGACCATTTCTTGAATGGTTTTAGCTAATTGCAAAATTGTATATTCCCCTGGATTACCTATATTGACAGGACCAATATAGTCTCCATTCATTAAGCGTATCATCCCCTCTACTAAATCCGAAACATAGCAGAAACTACGAGTTTGAGAACCATCCCCATATACAGTTAGAGGATTACCCCGTAAAGCTTGAGAAATAAAATTACTCACTACTCGCCCATCATTTTCTAGCATTCGAGGCCCATAGGTATTAAAAATACGAATGACTCGAATATCAACATTATTTTGACGATGATAGTCAAAAGCTAGAGTTTCAGCTACTCTTTTTCCTTCGTCATAGCAGCTACGAATTCCGATACAGTTCACATTTCCTCTGTATTCTTCTGTTTGAGGATGAACATCAGGATCGCCATATACTTCAGAGGTGGAAGCTAATAAAAATCTCGCTTTAACTCTTTTCGCTAATCCCAACATATTCAATGTCCCCAAAACATTAGTTTTAATGGTTTTTACGGGGTTGTACTGATAGTGAACGGGAGAAGCTGGGCAAGCAAGATGATATATTTGATCTACTTCTAAACGAATTGGCTCGGTGACATCGTGACGTATTAATTCAAAATAAGGATTATCTAGCCACTTGATAATATTCCGCTTGTGACCAGTATAAAAATTATCGAGACATAAAATCTCGTGTTCTTGGTTCATCAGGCGATCAATCAAATGAGAACCAATAAAACCTGCTCCACCAGTAACTAATATTCTCATCTATACATTCTCTTTATAAGTTCAAAGTCAAGACCTCGATTGGTCGAAAGTACTCCGCCTTAAACAAGGCTTAGTCTGCTTCGACTTCCTCACAACAAGCGCGTTCCCTTGAGTCGCGAAACCTTAGCGGGGTCCCTCGTCAATTTTAAGATTAACTTTGAATGTTAATCATGTCTAATTTGACTGATATAAGGAACAAGCTACAGCAGATTACTAAGTATTTGTATCAAGTTTTGGTAAAGATTGTGGGTTCTTGTCCGAGAGACTCCGCCAAGTCGTGTGTCATAAATGCTTGGGGAGACTTCAGGGAAGACGCACCGAGACACCAGGAAACTTCATTTGACTTGATGAATGATCAGAAATCTTTTGATATAAAGTATTTCTTTGTTGATAGGGACGTTGGATTGAGGCGATCGCATTTTGTAAATCTGCTACAGACATACAAGTACCTCCCTTGGCTCCTGCCATTGTGGTAATATGCTCCTCCATCAGAGTCCCACCAATATCATTACAACCCCAATTTAAAGCTTCTGTTGCTCCTGCGAGTCCCAATTTGACCCAACTAGGTTGATGGTTGGGTATCCAGTTACCCAAAAAAATGCGAGCTACCGCAGTTAGTAGTAAAGTATCAGCTAATACGGGTTGATCTCTTCCCACTCTGTTGCGTAGGGGTTTTGGTGCTTCCTCCCCCACAAAAGGCAGGATAATAAATTCGCTAATTCTTGCAGGATAATTATTGGCTATGGCTTGCTGTTGCAGCGATCGCAATTTACCCAAATGTTGGATTTGTTGCTGGGGAGTTTCGATATGACCCGATAACATGGTACTAGTAGTATTCATTCCCAGACGATGAGCCATACCGACTATTTCTAACCAAGTTGCAGTGTTGAGCTTTTCGGGACAAATAATCTTTCGCACCGAGTCATCTAAAATTTCTGCTGCTGTCCCTGGCATTGATCCTACTCCTGTCTCCTGTAAAGTAAGAATTACCTCCTCGTAGCTGATATCATCTTCTCTGGCAATAAATTCTATTTCTTGGGGAGAGAAAGCATGAAGATGCAGTTGGGGAAACTGGTTTTTAATAGTTCTCACTAACTGCTGATAATAATTAAGAGATTTACCTTGCAATTTCGCTTCTGGGTTAAGTCCTCCCTGCATACAAATTTCTGTTGCACCCTGTGCCACTGCATCTTTAGTTTTTGCCAAAATTTCGTCAGTATTCAACCAAAATGCTCCTGTTTCTCCTGCATCGCGACGAAAAGCACAAAAGCTACAATGTTGTTCACAGATATTCGTAAAGTTAATATTACGGTTGATAACATAAGTGACAGTATCCCCTACTTGTTTTTTTCTCAGGTGGTCTGCTGTTTCTTGAATAGCTGTAATAAGGTCAGGATTTGTTTGTTGTAGTAAAGTGACTCCTTCTGCTTCAGAAATATCTTGTTCTTGATTAGCTTTTTCTAAAATAAAATCAACTGGCTTGACATCATACATTTTTTTTTCAGGTTGTTTGTTTCAATGAAATTAAAATATCTTGCTTTTCCTTTGATTACTATATTAGTAGGAATTTTATTTTCTCTCTATCTTCAAAGGATAGTTTTAGATGGAGTTTATTTTAGTGGAGATGGAGGGTTAAAAGCTTTATTGGCAAAACAGTTAAGTTCAGGAACATTACGGTTTGATTTAGTTATCCCTCAACAAAGCTGGATACAAGACTTATGGAATGATGGTTTGTATCCCTATGACGAACCTTATGTATATAATGTCGCTGGCAAATATTATATTACTTTTCCCTACACTTTTCCTCTAATTACTGCTCCTTTTTATGCTTGGTTTGGGGAACGGGGTTTGTATATAGTTCCCTTGGTATCTTGTTGGATAGTATGGTTGTTTTTTTACTTAGACTGTATCAAATTAAAACTAGATAAGTTTTTAACATCTTTAGGCTTAACTTTATTGATTTTTAGTTCCTATCTCACTATCTATAGTGCTATGTATTGGGAACACACTTTAGCAGTCGCTTTGTGCTTTGCTGGACTATCTTTATGGTGTATTTTTGGCTATCCCCAAGGAAATTCTCAAACCACTGCTATTATTAGTGGAATTTTAATTGGTTTATCTGTGTGGTTTCGACCCGAATTTCTCTGTATGGTAGCAGTTATTACGGGGGTCGTTGTCGTTACTGCTACTGAGCCTTTATTACAAAAAACACCGATAAAAAAAATTATTCCTTTAAAAGAAATTAGGTTTTTAGCTAAACAGAAAATCTTATTTATTAGTAGTATGTTTCTGACTGTAGGAGGTTTTTTCTTATCCAATAAATTGATTTATGGTTATGCTCTAGGTATTCATGGAATTCAAGTTGTCGAACAACCTTCTCTAAGCGATCGCCTGATAAAAGCTTGGAGTAATTTTTCTGGAATGACTTTAGCTTTACCAGAATATTTACCTATTATTAATTTTCTTTTACTATATTTACTGCTTTATTTAATTCAAAAAGTCATATTTCGCAAAAATAAAAACACTATTAATTTTAATTTTAAATTAGTTGCTATTTATTTAGGATGCTTTCTGTTTATTATTGGAGTGTCTCTTTTAGTACCAGTAGGAACTGCGGGATTAATAGCAGGAGGTAAACAATGGGGCGTGAGATTTTTATTAATTCTCGTTCCCATCACTATATTAGTTACGATTTTAGAATTCAAAGTTATTAAATTAAAAACCACTAAATTAACTTATAATATAGCTTTAATTATTCTTGTTGCTCTAGGTATTATTGGTATTTATACTAACACCGTTAAAGGAACTCAGCTACTCGAGAAAAATAATCAAGTAATTCAACCAGCAGTAAAATTTTTACAAGAAAATAATAATAAAATAGTAGCTATTTCCCATGAGTTTGTAGGGCAAGCCTTGGAAGCAGCGACCAATAGAAATAAAGTATTTTTTACTGTCCCCACAGAATCAGAAATTATTAAACTGAGTAAGGCCTTACTACTTCAGCAAAAAACTCAATTTACTTATATTTGTTATCCTCATCGTCGTTGCGATTTACCTCAAGCCAAATCAGAAGATTTACGATTTACTCAAAATAATCAACAATACCAAATCAAATTCAATAGTCTTGGTAAGTTTGGGAAATATCCTATTTATGAAATAACAATTGATAATGGTTGATTGGTGATTAGTGATTAGAGACTGGAAATTGGTGATTGAGAAGTGGGATTTTTACCTATTACCTATTACCTATTACTTGCTATTCTATTGTAGAAGACTGTTTCATCTCTTCTACTTTCAGTAAAATAAGATACTCATAAAACGCCTGTAGAGTACACCAAGCAAAACCAGCTTTACCATCTAAAAACCCACCCAGTAAAAAATACATATAAAACCAACGAATCAAAGGACGAAAAGGTAAGCGTAGGGATAAATCCTTTAAAGCTCTTCTTCTTTCTACTTCTGATTTACCAAAAAATAAAATTCCCCAATTTACTTTCCCCTTTTCTAATTGACGGATAGTTTCTAGAGCTTCGTCTGTCGAATAACGATTGTGTTTCTCTATCCAGCGACTCAAACCTTTTCCTGAAGTGTAGTGGGGATAAGTTTCTTTCAGAAAATCTGTCACTCCATCACAAACTTCTCTTTCTGTATGTCCATAATCCGTAAACCAGACTTTTCCTTTTTGAAATAGACGCATCTGATAACGGGGATACTGAGTACTGTAAGGAATCCATTGACCCATAAACATGACCCTTTCTGCTACATAGTAACCGATCGCTCGATTACTTTTGGTCGCAGCAACACATTCAGCAAATAATTCAGGGGTCATTCTTTCATCTGCTTCTAAGATATATACCCACTCATATTTTGTTTCTATTTCCTGGAGCATCCAAGTTCTTTGTTTGCCATGACTGTCAAATTTGTGTTGTAGGATTCTGACAGGATAATTAGATGCAATTTCAACAGTTCGGTCTGTACTAAAAGAATCTACTACTATAATGTCGTCGGATAGTAAGGCAGATTCAATGCAATCAGCTATGTCTATTTCTTCGTTATAAGTAAGTATATAAATAGAAAACATGAAAAATTGTCAAGTAATTAAGTAATTATTGGTATATATAAAATTGATTCTGCCCTAAGCTTGCTTTATTTTGACAAATTGTGGCATCTTTCACTCTGGGTTTCATTATTTCTTTAACCAAATTTCATCATTTCTTTAACCAAGATAGCAACAAAAAAAATAGGTAATAGAAAAAACTACTCTCGTAGCTATCTATTACCTATGATTATTTCAGTTAAATTGTATTTAGGCTTGCTTAACTCCTGTGGTAGGTAGTTTTACGTTTTTTGCTAGTCCTAAAAGTTGAAGTGAGCGAATGATCATCCAGGTAATATCAATTTCCCACCACTGAAGACCATGACGAGCGGAGTATTGAAAAGCATGGTGATTATTATGCCAACCTTCTCCGAAAGTCAATAAAGCGACCCACCAGCAATTTCGGGAATTGTCGTTAGATTCGTGAGTTTGGTAGCCAAATTTGTGAGTAGCACTATTAACTAACCAAGTACAGTGGAATACTACCACTAGACGCACAAAAATACCCCAAATTACGAAAGGCCAACCACCAATGTAAAGCAAAATCAAGCCCAAAATGACTTGAATAGGGATCATAAATTTTTGGCAGAATTGATAAAAAGGGTCTTGAGCAACATCTTTAACATAACGGTGAACTTCTTTATTAGCAGGGCTTTCATAAAGCATCCAACCTAAATGACTCCATAAAAATCCTTTATTAGAATCATGAGGATCAGAAACAGTATCAGAGTATTTATGATGAATACGATGCAAACCAATCCAGTCGATTGGTCCTCCTTGACACGCTAGAGTACCTAAAAATATAAAAAAGTATTCTACTGGTTTTGTGGTTTCAAAACTACAATGGGTCGCCAGACGGTGGAATCCTACGGTAATACCCCATTCTGTAATACAATATAGTGCGAACCCAACTCCCACAGCCCCCCAACTAAAATTGCTGGGAATCAAAGCAAGCAATGCTACGAGGTGAATTGTAGCCATGTAAAAAATAACGCCCCAAGATAGAGGTAGTTTTTCTGTTCTAGCAATTGTCATTTAATAACCTGAATTGTCAACTTTAAAATATCAACCATTAGAAAGGTTTTATCATGTCCTAGAGCAAAAAACTAAGAACATAGTAAAACGAGAACACAATGACTGAATAATTCTTTTTGTTTCTAGTGCCATCCATTACAGTAAATTTGTCCTGCATTTCGTACCTTGACCAAAAATCGGGATTGACATTAGATTGGGAAATGCTTTTCGATAAATGATTGTCGGCAAAATAGACATTTTTACTGAATGATAGATATTTCTACTCTACTAGAAAATGCAGAAACAGCACTATTACCGATTTTTTCTGGTATTGACGCTCAGGTCAAGGGAAATTTGAAAAAAGTGTTAACTTCTTTTCGCGATCGCCGAGTAGGAGTCCAACATTTTGCTAGCGTTACTGGTTACGGACATGACGATCTAGGCAGAGAAACTTTAGATCAAGTTTTTGCTGATATTATGGGCGCGGAAGCTGCTGCTGTGAGAGTGCAATTTGTCTCCGGTACTCATGCGATCGCCTGTGCCTTATTTGGCATACTCCGTCCAGGGGATGAAATGCTAGCAGTAGCAGGCGCGCCTTACGACACTCTTGAAGAAGTAATCGGAATAAGGGGTAATAGTCAAGGTTCCTTAACAGAGTTTAACATTTTATATCGTCAATTGGATTTGACCGAAGCAGGAGAGATTGATTGGGAGAACCTGGGCAATAGCATCCAAAAACAAACTCGTTTGGTCTTAATTCAACGTTCTTGTGGCTATTCTTGGCGTAAAAGTCTTTCCCTAGAGGACATTGCCAAAATTGTCACCATTGTAAAATCACAAAATCCTGATACTGTCTGTTTTGTAGATAACTGTTACGGTGAATTTGTTGCAGATCGAGAACCCACAGAAGTAGGAGCCGACTTAATGGCTGGTTCTTTGATCAAAAATCCTGGGGGGACAATTGTCACTGCTGGAGGTTATATTGCAGGAACCAAACAATTAGTCGAAGCAGCAGCTTGTCGCCTTACAGCACCTGGTATTGGGAGTAGTGGCGGAGCTACCCTAGACCAAAATCGTCTGATGTTTCAGGGATTATTCCTTGCGCCTCAGATGGTAGGAGAAGCTATTAAGGGTAGTCACTTGATTGCTTATGTTTTTGACCAATTAGGCTATCGGGTCAATCCTTTACCCTTAGAAACTCGTCGAGATATAATTCAAGGGATTCAATTAGGCTCTCCTGAGAAACTGATTGCTTTCTGTAAAGCCATTCAAAAATGTTCTCCTATCGATTCCTATCTCGAACCGATACCTTCTAAAATGCCTGGTTATGAAAGTGAATTAGTGATGGCTGGAGGAACATTTATTGACGGTAGTACTTCCGAGTTTTCTGCCGATGGACCTTTAAGAGAGCCCTATATTGTTTTTTGTCAGGGGGGTACTCACTGGACTCATATTGCGATCGCTCTAGAATCAGCCATTGAAGCTGTGGCTAATTGTTAACTGAAGATTGCAATTTGGTTCTTTGTCAGTTGTTTCCTTGTAATCTTGATTTTGTAAACTTGTAATTTAGCAGAGATCATGCCTCTAAATCTTTCTACTGAACAAAAACAACTTTTTGAGCGCAGTTTGCAAATTATTGAAAAGGTTGAAGGATTGTTTGTAGAGGCACAAACCCTGTTTCCTGAGTTTGCCCCTGATGTGGCGGGGATCAAGCAACAACTTACCAATCCTTTTTCGATTTTTATTTGCGGTGAGTTTAATGCAGGAAAATCTAGTTTACTCAATCAGTTAGGAGATAATTCCATCGCCCCAGTAGGAATTTTACCCACCACCAAAAGTATTGAATCTTATAATCCCGAAGGTTTAGGAGGCTTAGTATTTATTGATAGTCCTGGGACAAATTCGATTATTGAACAACACCAAGAAATAACCGAAAACTATCTCAAACAAGCCGATATTATTTTATTTGTCTCCTCTGTAGAACGTCCTCTCAGCAAGTCAGAGCAAGATTTTCTGACTTTAGTAGATAAAACTTGGTCTCGTAAAGTTATTGTCGTTATCAACAAAATTGATTTAATTAACCCAGACCAAATTAACGAAATAACTAATTACATCTCTGAAGGATTAAAAAATATTTTTACTGAGATCCCTTCTTTATTTACCATTTCCACTAAAACAGGTCAAGGTATAAATATTTTGAAAAACTTTTTATTGGCCTTCCTGGCAGAAACCGAAAAAACTAAAATCAAACTACAAGGACCTCAGAATTCTTTATTAGTTTATTTAGAACAATTAGAACAGAAAAATCAAGATATTAAAACTAAGCTAGAAGCCGAAAAAACTATCATAGAACGTACCCTCAGAAGAATTCAAGAGAGATTAGAAGAATATAGAATGCTCTTTGGCATTTTCCAGGGCAATATTGATGAACTTTTCCGCATTTTATTGCAAGCAATTTTCAAGGTAGTAGATCAAAAAGTCTCTTTTTTAAACGTTGCCAAAAAACGTATTACTAATGAAGATGACTCCCTAGAAGATAAACTAACTAAAGCAATTGAAGAAATACAAATTGATGACAATCTCAAAAACATTTTCCAAGAAGCAACTGCTACTTTTTTAACTTATAGAGGTCGTATTATTCGGGAGGCTACAGAAGATTTAGAAATTGCGATCGAACTAGGAGAAGACAATTTTATTATTCCTTCTTTAGATAGTAGTAAAGTAAATGTCAAAGAGATGTCCGAAAAGATTAAACTAGCAGCAGATCAAGGACTAAATAACTGCGGAAAACTAGGCATGGTAGCAGCCGTTACTGGGTTTGGAGGACAAATGTTATTCACTGCTGCTTCGATGGATGCTTCTGCATTTGTACTTTCTGTCTTATTTGGGTTGCTTAGTATTAACGCTTTACCTAGAAAACGTAAAAAGGTAAAAGAACAATTAGAAGCAAGCTTTACAGAAATCAAACAAAATTATATCAATAGTCTTTGGAAATCTTTGGCAATGGAACTTAATGATTGTCTTGAGCAGTTTATCGCTGTTATTCAACCCAAGCGACAAGAGTTAGAAACTCAAATTAAAATCAGTCAATCTATTACAGAAAAAATCGCTACTACCAGAGAAGAAATTAACGGGATTTTACAAGAATTGGAAAAACTATAACTTTGATCCTGGTTGATTGACAAAACTTATGAAATATTAATAGAAAATAAAGATGTAATATGTAATGTTTCTAGTCATTTTTGAGAATTGGGATTAGGTATTAGCATCATCTCTTGTTGGGAAATAGCGAAGTTAGTGGAGGCAAGAAAACTGGTTTTATCTATCCCAGTTGATGAGCGGTTAAAAGTAGCTTTAGTGAATTTAACCGTTCCCATTGTTGTTGAATCTACTCAAGTAAGAGGATTTCATAATGATCCTGCTGACCAAATTATTGTAGCAACAGCTAAAGTTTATGACTGTTTGTTGTTAACTGCTGACAGAAAAATTCTTAATTATTCTGAGATAAAAACTTTAAAATAGTTCCCAAAATGTAATTTCTAGTAAAGTCAAGATTATTCTTTTTCTGGAGGAAATTGGATGGCTCGTCAACGTTGGGCTAATCGAACAATTTTTCTTCTAGCCGCTTTGGGGTCGGCTGTAGGCTTAGGTAATTTGTGGCGCTTTCCTTACCTGGCTGGAAAGTACGGTGGGGGAGCCTTTCTGGTTCCTTACCTCATCGCTTTAGTTTTAGTCGGGGTACCGATGTTAATGCTAGAGTTTGCGGTGGGACAAAAGATGCAGCAGGGAGCGATCGGTTCCTATAGGAAGCTACATCCTAGTTTCGGCGGTCTAGGTATCTTGGCTCTACTTTCTTCTTTTATCATCGTCTCCTACTATGCAGTAGTTATGGCATGGTCCTTGATTTACTTGCTAGCTTCTTGGGGAGTGAAGTGGTCTGGTAATGCTGAAGGCTACTTTTTTCAGGAGGTTCTGCAAGTTAGTGAGGGGGTCAATATCTTAGGAGGCATTAACTGGTTTATTCTCTTGTCCCTGTTTGTTGTCTGGCTCTTGGTGTATTGTTGTGTCTGGGAAGGTACTAAAAGCGTAGGCAAAGTCGTTCTCTACAGCGTCCCGCTTCCTGTAATTTTACTGGGCATATTGCTAATACGGGCTGTGACTTTGCCTGGTTTTCTCCAGGGGTGGGAAATGTATCTCAAACCCACCTGGGGAGCATTGCTCGATTCGGAGGTGTGGACCGCTGCTTTCTCACAGATTTTCTATACTTTATCCCTTGCCTTTGGCATTATGATCGCTTACGCGAGCTACAAAACAAGCGAGGACGATATTGCTAAGGATACTTGGATGACAGCCTTGTTAAACAGTGGGACAAGCTTGTTTGCAGGCTTTGTGGTTTTTGCCGTCCTCGGCTATATGGCTTGGAAAACTGGCACTCCCATAGGGGAACTGGCAGCTTCTGGACCCGGTCTAGCCTTTGTCATCTTCCCTGAAGCTTTGAGCTTGATGCCCTTGCCAGGACTTTTCAGCGTTCTCTTTTTCCTAATGCTGCTGTTGCTAGGAATTGACAGTGCTTTTTCCCTTACCGAAGCCTTGAATGCAGCTATTCTAGACCAATATAAGCACCTTCAAATTGCTAAGGTCTCGATGGTGGTCTGTTTCGCTGCCTCGATCGCTGGAATTATTTATACTACTAGAGCCGGAATTTACTTTTTAGATATCGTAGACCATTTTGTGACCAGCTATAACTTGCTGTTGGTAGGGATTTTCCAAACAATTCTGGCAGGATGGATTTATGGTGCGGAAAAGCTGAGAAGATACATCAACCAAGTTAGCGATTGGCAGGTGGGGAAGTGGTGGAATGTTTCGATTAAATATATTATTCCGATAGTTTTGACTACTTTGCTAGTCACCCAGTTCTCAAAAGATATCAAGATTCCCTATCAAGGATACCCGACCTGGGCTTTAGGCATTGGCTGGGCGATCGCGCTGATTCCGTTCCTACTTTTCCTATTTTTGCTGGTGAAAGACAAGAACAAAAGACAAGGGTAACCTATTATTATATTGCATAAAACGTTAGGTTTTGTGTCAAAAACGATACATTCTTGTTGAATTAGTTCATAATAGAGGTTAGAGGTCAAACTGCGACTCAGTCGGACTTCGGGGAGGTGAATGAGAATGCCCCAATTAGCACCGCATCTTTTTGACATCTTGCATCAGCAGGGAGTGCAACATGGGTTTGGCATTCCTGGTGACTTTGCTTTAGCACTGTACGACATACTAGCAAAGAGCAAGATCGAACCCATTGTCATGACCCACGAGCCTAGTGCTGGTTTTGCTGCTGATGCCTACTCTCGCCTTCGGGGTTTGGGGTTAGCTGTCGTCACTTATGGTGTTGGGGGCTTGAACATGGTAAACGCTGTGGCAGAAGCATATGCTGAGAAATCACCATTGGTGATTTTGAGCGGTGCACCGGGGGTGGGGGAAAGACAGAAGCGGGACTTATTACACCATAAGGTGAAAACCTTCGATACCCAGCGGCGCATTTACGCAGAAGTCACCATCTATGCAGCGACGCTGGACAACCCAACTACTGCCGATGCCCAAATCCATCGGGCTCTCGACTACGCGATGACCTTCAAGCGTCCTGTCTATTTAGAAATTCCCCGCGACAGGGTTTTTGCAGATATCGAGGAAACTGAGTTCCGTCCGCCACTAGTGAAGGGCACGGAGCGAGATACTTTAGCAGAAGCTATTGCTGAGACTCTAGAGATGCTGAACCGAGCAGCGTCACCAGTCATGCTCGTTGGTGTCGAGGTTCACCGCTTCGGGTTGCAGGAAAAAATCGTGATGCTTGCCGAAAAATTAGGCGTACCTGTTTCCTCCACCGTGCTAGGAAAATCAGCTTTTCCAGAAGGGCATCCCCAGTATATTGGCATCTACAATGGCGAGGCAGGAGACTCATACGTGCGAGATGTGGTTGAAGGAGCAGATTGCCTGCTGATGCTGGGAACATTCATGACCGATCTTAACCTGGGAATGTTCACTGCCCACCTCAACCCCGCACGCACAGTCTATGCAACTTCTGAACGCATTGCCATCAAGCATCACGAATATCCCAACGTATTGTTTAAGGATTTCATTACAACCTTGTGCAGCAGCAAGGATTTGCCCCATCACGACTCATCCGACATTAAGTCCATGAAGCCGCGGGTTGCTCCATCTCATGGCAAGATTTCTATGAGTGGATTGCTCTATGAATTAAATCAGTTCATAGATAGCAACACGCTGCTGGTGACTGATGTGGGAGACGTTCTCTTTGCTGCAGATGACATTCAGACCCAGGAAGGCACGTCATTTTTATCCCCAGCCTTTTACGCCAGTATGGGGTTCGGGATTCCCGGTGCTATTGGCGCACAGTTAGCCGATCCATTTCGTCGGGCGATCGCCTTAGTTGGTGATGGAGGATTTCAGATGACTGGCATCGAGTTGCTCACGGCAAAACGGTTAGGACTAAACCCGATTGTCATCGTCATTAACAACGGTGCATTTGCTACCCTGCGGATAATGGGACATCAGGATGCAGACTTTGTGAAAATTGCCAGT
>JASJEK010000113.1 GCA_030064915.1 Xenococcaceae cyanobacterium MO_234.B1 | reverse complement strand
TTTGTATGTCCAAAGCTTGAGGGTGCGATCTTTACTACCACTAACTAATAAATTTTCTTGAAGACTACTAGCTAATGCTAAAATCCAATCAGAATGTTGATCGAGGGTATCCATTAATTTAGCATTTTCGATACTCCAAACTTTGATAGTATTATCGATCGAGCCACTAAATATAATTCGAGAATCTTTACTTACAGCTACAGTTACTACTCGACTTTTGTGTCCTTCGAGAGTGCTAATTAACTTTCCGCTTGTCAGTTCCCAAATCTTAACAGTTTTATCCCAACTACCACTAACTAAATATTTGCCATCGGGAGTAATAGCGATCGATCTTACTGCATTTTGATGTCCCGAAAGAGATTTTAAGAGTTTACCATTGTTAGCATCCCAAATCTTTATTTTATTATCGGCGCTGCTGCTAGCAAACATTTGACCATTGGGAGTAAAAGCCAGAGAAAATACTCTAGCAGAATGGGTGAATGAAATATTAGTTTGTTCTCCAGTTTTTAAATCCCAAATTCTAACGCTTTTATCTTCGCCGCTGCTAACTAAAGTTTGACCGTCTGGACTGACAGCTAGGGACCAAATACTGCCAAAATGACCTGACAATTGCTTTTCTAATTTGCCAGTTTGTAAATTCCAAATATTAATAATACCATCGCCGTCTCCAGCAATTAAGTTGTTAGCTTCAGGAATAAAAACTAAAGAACGAATGACATTTTTATGTCTTCCTAATATCTTTTTGGTTTGCCCGCTTTTGCGATCATAAATATCGATACTGCCATTATTACTTCCACTAGCTATAATTTTTCCCTTGGGAGAAATTGCTAAAGACCATACTTCTCCTGATGATTCGATTTGAATATTTTTTATTCGCTCAATTTGAAAATTAAAAGTATTTAAAGCTCCTGTTATAAGCCCACGCTCCGTTATTATGGGGTTGGAAATTATTGGCGTTGTATCTGGTTCTTTTGTCGATTCAAATGAATCTAATATTTTTGTTCCTATCACTGTTAAAGCTATTATCGCCACCGTAACTCCTGCATATTTTAATATGTTTCTTCTCGGTAGCGGTTTTTTCTCTTGAGTAATATTTAATACTGCTTCATTATGATTAACTTTAAACGGTTTTGGCTCTACTGGATTGCTTGGCGATGAATCTTCAGGAACCACAGTAGATGCATTGCCGATAACAGAGTTATAGATACCATTTTCTTCCACAGCTTCTTTGCTTAAGGAAGCTGACCGAGTTTTCGTGCTGTTGAACTCCTTTTCCACCCGAATAGTTTGGTTATTCTCGGAGAAATAATCTCTTTCTGGAAGGGACGCCGGAGCATTATTTGCCGGTTGAGTTGAGTGCAAAGATTCTATTTTGTTATTTTCTTCTTCGTTGATGTGATTTGTTTTCTCAATTATTTGGAAGTCTTCCTGAAATTTCCTGATTGCCTCTAAAGCTTCAACTGCCGAGTAGTAGCGTTCCTGATGATAGGAACGCACCATTTTTCTAAGAATTGCATTTAACTCATTACTAATTGATGCTGGTTCTGGTAAGAGTATTTCCCCTTCAGCGTCTCTGTCGAAATCATCAGGATGTAAACCTGTCAGAGCCTTAATCGCGATTACTCCTACTGCATAAACATCGCTGCTTAGTTGAGGATGCCCATATATTTGCTCGGGAGGCATATAACCAGGAGAGCCAATCGCCATCGTTGTTCTAGTCTTTCCTTGTTTATTGAGAATTTCCGTGACCGCTAATTCTTTAATTGCCCCAAAGTCAATCAGAACAATCTTGTTGTCAGTGGTCCGACGCATTAAGTTGGAAGGCTTTAAATCTCGATGAATGATTGGGTGAGGTCGATGGTGGAGAAAAGCTAAGGGCACGAGAATCTCTTCGAGTAATTTAATTACTTCAGATTCTGACCAAGGCTGTCCCTCAACAATTTCCTGAGAAAGTTCGTGTCCTTCAATGAATTCTTGAACTAAGTAAAAATTTTCATTTTCAGGGAAATAAGCTATTAAAGAGGGAATTTGATCATGAGCATCACCAATTTCTAGGAGAATTCTCGCCTCTTTGTCAAACAAATTTTTGGCTATCTCCAAGATTTCCGGACTTCGTTCAATTGGTTGTAAATGTTTAACTACACAGCGGGTTTCAAATTGCTGAAGATTTTTCGCTAGATAAGTTTCACCAAAACTTCCGCGACCAATCCGTTCAATGATCTGATAATAACCCCCAACTATCTGATCCTCCATATTTTTAGAAAATTTGGTTAAAAAGTAATTGAGAAACTTGACCTGGGCGAATAGAGTTCATCATTTCATATCCTCACTGAATATTTTAGCTCCATTAGTTAACTATCTTTGACCTTGAAGAAGCTACAATATATCATTTGAATCAAAAATCTCCCCAAGGACAAATCTAGGAGTTCTGGTTCACAACCCATGTCTATTTTATTTTCCTGGTTCAATTGTTCGATGAGGCTCCCCATCCTTCTGTCGGAACAAGAGTATTATACAACGCTTGCGCGAAGGGGACTTCAAGAGTGCGAAAAGCTAGAAGACAAACCGAAAAATTAAAGTGTAAAGTCCCCTTCCGCCTTTTTCTATATAAAGATTCTGTAAAAATATGACCAATAATTTATCGCGCTCGTTTCCATCCCACATCGATGCTTCGCATCTCTTAGTGGGGCTTCCCACTCGCAAAACTAAATCTCAGATACATTTAGTAACTAATAACCCCCTCAGCATAGCACCAATGATGGATCGTACCGATCGCCATTTTCGGTATCTGATGCGCCAGATCACTCGTAATACTCTTCTCTATACAGAGATGGTAACGACTCAAGCAATTATTCGTGGCGATCGCAATAAGCTTTTAGAATTTTCCCCTGAAGAAAAACCCCTAGTCTTGCAGTTAGGAGGAGATAATCCGAAACAATTAGCCGAATGTACCAAAATAGCAGAAGATTGGGGTTATGATGCCGTTAATCTTAACGTTGGCTGTCCTAGCCCTAGGGTACAAAATGGGAATTTTGGTGCTTGTTTGATGGCGCAACCTGAGTTGGTAGGGGATGCTGTTAATGCGATGCAAAAAGTTGTGACTATTCCCGTTACTGTAAAACATCGTATCGGAATTGATGATCGCGATCGCTATGAAGATATGGCGGAATTTGTCCGTATTGTTGCAGCAGCAGGATGTAGTCACTTTATCGTACACGCCCGTAAAGCTTGGTTACAGGGCTTAAGTCCCAAAGAAAACCGCAATATACCACCCCTCAGATATGAAGATGTTTATCGTCTCAAAGCTGACTTTCCCCATCTGTTTATTGAAATTAATGGGGGTATTAAAACTTTAGACCAAGTAGCAGAATGTCTAAATTATACTGATGCAGTGATGCTCGGTAGGGCTGCTTATGATAATCCTTATCTCTTTGCTACAGTAGATCGGGATATTTACGGAGAAATCTATTTACCTCCCACTCGTCATCAAGTTGTAGAAGCAATGCTTCCTTATATAGACTATTGGGTCAGCAAGGGAGTCAAGCTTAACACTCTGACTCGCCCCATGCTACAGCTTTTTACAGGACAACCAGGTACAAAAGCCTGGAAAAGATATATCAGTGAAAATGCTCATCTCCCATCCGCAGATTCTCTAGTAGTGAGCAAAGCCCTAACACAAGTGCCTCAGTAAAAACTCTTAAGAAAATATTAAATTATCTAGAATTTAATATTGAGTAATGTTACATTATTCTTATAACAAATACATAAAAATACAACTTACTTTAGCCAAGTAAGTATAAATACCGTCAGCCACCATTATATTAGGCTGACATATAAATAACGCACCTGCAAGCAATATAGAGCGGGTGCGTATATTATTTTTAATTGATAATTAATAGATAATTGATAATAGATAATTGATAATTGAAAACTATAGTCGTTAAAATTGGGACTTCTAGTCTGACCCAAGCTACGGGTCAAATTGCGATCGCCACTATTGCTTCTTTAGTCGAAACCCTAAGTAATCTTCGTTCTCAGGGACATCGTGTAGTTTTAGTTTCTTCTGGTGCAGTAGGAGTAGGTTGTGTGAGACTAAATCTTGCGGAAAGACCTCGTAAAATGGCTCTCAAACAGGCTGTAGCAGCAGTTGGACAAGGGAGACTGATGCGTATTTATGACGACTTATTTAGTAGCTTGGGTCAACCCATCGCCCAAATATTGCTAACTCGTAGAGAATTGATGGAACGGAATTCCTATGTCAATGCTTCTAATACTTTCAGTGAACTATTAGACCTGGGAGTAATTCCCATTGTCAATGAAAACGATACTATTGCTACAGATGAATTAAAGTTTGGGGATAATGATACTTTATCGGCTTTGGTAGCTAGCTTAATTCATGCAGATTGGTTATTTTTACTAACAGATGTTGATAAATTGTATTCTGCCGATCCTAGAGTTGAACCCAATGCCAAACCTATCGATCTCGTAGCGAAAGAAGAATTTAATCAGTTACAAGTTGATGCTGGAGGTAGTGGTTCGAGTTGGGGAACAGGAGGAATGGCGACAAAGTTAGCAGCAGCCAGAATTGCTACCAGTTCAGGGGTGACAATGGTTATTACCCAAGGCAGACAACCCCAGAATATTATCAAAATCTTGCAAGGAAAAGCTTTAGGAACAAGATTTGAACCCCAATCTCAAACTGATAATGCGCGGAAACGTTGGATTGCTTATGGTTTGATTCCTATGGGAAAGCTGTATTTAGATGCTGGTGCTGTTAGGGCGATCGCCAAAAATGGTAAATCTTTACTATCCGCAGGAATTACTAGAGTAGAAGGAGAGTTTGCTAGTTCCGATGCGGTGCAACTGTGTAATGAGAATGGAGAAGAAGTGGCTAGAGGTTTAGTTAACTACAGTCATCTAGAAATAGCACAGATCAAAGGCTTACGTTCTGACCAAATTAGCTCAATTTTAGGTTATGCAGGGGCAGAAACAGTAGTTCATCGTAATAATTTAGTTATTAAGGATGTTTTTGGTGTATGAGAGACTTAATCAAGCTGAATTTCTGATATATCGTCATTTCAGCGTTATGATCCATCTCACTACTTTTGGTAAATGGTATTAGTTTTTCTATGAGTTTTTAGATGAGTTTTATGAGATTAAGAGACTAAGAGAAAAACTAAGATCAATTGATGGAATATGTTTTGTTTTTAAAAGCTTGTTATTTGTGCAAACTTTGTAATAAATACTGAGGGCAAATAACACACAATATCGAAAAATTTCTAGAGGTTCCGATGGCAGACAAATCCGATATTAAATTCACAATTTTTTTTACCGATCCAGATAAGACAAGCCAAATCAAACAGTTTATGGGATTTCTGGGGGAGCGCCTTTCTGGGAAAACAATTGAAATGGAAGTAACAGCCAATGGCAAAAGTCTTAAAGTCAAAGTCAGCAATCAGACTGAATTGACAGCAGCAGTCCAAGCGACAGAGCAATTCATAATGGTGGGAACCGAAAACTTTTCGTAAACTGAAATTTATGAATTAATTTAATTGTTAAATCCGACTTACAAGGCTAATTCGCGCATTATAGATTCCCGCAATTAAATTGCTTCTTAACCCAATCAAAAGTAGGATTCCCGCGCCGTTGCTAAATTTTTGCTAATAGTTGAAAGATTTAAATTTTCGAGTTTTTTTTAAGTTTTCCTTTTGAAGAGCTTCTGAAGATTTTGAGAATTTTTATGAAGAATTTTTAAGATTTATAACGCTCTTTTTTAGATTAGGGACTCTTAGCCTTTCTAGATAAGGGAAATACATCGTGGGTATTAAGGATTTCAGCCTCAGTTATTAAGAGGTAGAAGGGAACTATACGGTATCTTTACGGTATCTTTTCCTATTTTTTTCCCTACTTCTTCCCGATTCTCTCTTTTAATACATATAAGTTAACAAACGGATGAATTTTGGGAACAGAAAAAAAATGAGCGAACCGTAAGTTATGAGATTAAGAAACTAAGAGAAAAACTAATATCAATTGGTAGAATATGTTATGTTTTTAAAAGCTGTTTTTAAAAGCTTGTCATTTGTGCAAACTTTGTACTAAGGAGTGAGGACAAATGACACACAATACCGGAAGATTTCTAGAGGTTCTGATGGCAGACAAATCCGATATTAAATTCACAATTTCTTTCACCGATCCAGAGTTGAATTTAGAGGAAAGGGACGAGCAAGCCCAAAAGCTTTTGAACCAGATGAAAGACCTGGATGAATTAGAAGAAGTTGGTCGCATTTTCGATCCCAATCCACCAGCAGGTAACAAGGCGCTGGGAGGATTTCTGCCAGGAATTATTGAGGCTGTCATTGAGACAAGCCAAATCAAACAGTTTATGGAATTTCTGGGGGAGCGCCTTTCTGGAAAAACAATTGAAATGGAAGTAACAGCCAATGGCAAAAGTCTTAAAGTCAAAGTCAGCAACCAGGCTGAATTGACAGCAGCAGTCCAAGCGGCAGAGCAGTTCATAATGGCAGGATTGGTAGAAGCTTAAGTAGGAGTCTCACAATGATTAAGATAGCTTTACTAATTGGAGTTAGCGAATACAAGCCTGGTCTGAATCCACTTCCCCAAGCACTCAAAGATATCGAAGCGATGCAGAAAGTCTTACAGCACCAGGACATGGGTGATTTCGATGAGGTAAAAACACTTGCCAATCCCGAACCCCTGGAGATGCAAGAAGGGATTGAAATGCTTTTCTCAGGTCGGACTAAAGACGACCTGGCCCTACTGTTTTTCTCCGGTCACGGGATTAAAGATGATACAGGTAGACTTTACCTTGCCACCTCGATCACGCGCAAAAATCGCAAAGGACAGCTTGTCAAAGCAACTGCTGTTCCCGCAAATTTCGTCCATGACATCATGAGTAACAGTCGCTGTCGGCGAGAAATTGTGATTCTTGACTGTTGCTTTAGTGGTGCATTTGCCGAGGGAATGGCAGCTAAAGACGATGGTGTGGTTGACGTTCAGAGACAACTGGGTGGAGAAGGAAGAGCGGTTTTGACTGCTTCGACTTCTAGTCAATATTCCTTCGAGGAGCAAGGATCGGATCTCTCGGTTTATACTCGCTACTTAGTTGAGGGAATTGAAACTGGAGATGCAGATCTAGACGGGGATGGCGTGGTTAGCATTGATGAGTGGCACGATTATGCCAGTACTAAAGTCCGAGCAGTTCAGCCATCTATGAGTCCAGGGATCTATGCTGTCCGAGAAGGCTTTAAGATTCGAGTAGCCAAAATTCCCCCAGAAGAGCCAAAGGAAAAATATCGCAAAGAAGTAAAGCTATTTGTTAGCCGTGGGGAGATTTCTTTGGTAGGTCGCAGGACTTTAGACGTGCTCAGGAGGCAAATGGGACTGTCGGAGGTCGAAGCGGCTGGAATTGAGAAAGAAGTTCTCGAACCTTATCGAGAGGAGTTCAGAAACAAACTACAGCAGTACGAGCAAATCTTTAGTGAGGTAATTAAGCGAGAAAAAACTCCCAGCAAGGCTACCCGCCACGATTTACGCCATCTTCAAGAAACTCTAGGACTGAAAAATGAAGATACCATGCCGCTCGAGGCGCGGGTCATTGCTCGGCTCAACACTTACAAGCAAAAATTGCAACAGTATGAAAACGAATTTACTCAGGCGGTGCAGCGAGAGTATCCCCTGAGTCAAGCAACTCGCGAGCGCTTGCATCAGATGCAGCAAAGCTTGGAACTCGCAGAAGTAGACGTAGCGACGATTGAAATCCGCATCACTTCTCAGATAGAAAAGCGTAGAGAAAAGTTGCAGGAGTACGAACAGGAATTGATTAAAGCAACTGGGGGGAAAAAGCATCCCCTCAGCGATAGCAAGCGCCATGAATTAGAGCAACTACAACAAAATTTGAACCTCAGCAGTGAAGATATAGCGCCAATTGAAGGGCGCATTACTGATGAGATAAAAGAGTACCAACAACATTTGCAGCAGTATCAACATGCATTGGTTGAAGCAATTCGCTACGAGTATCCTCTAGGCGAGGAAACTGCCAATGAATTAAAACGGTTTCAGAAAGTTTTGGGCCTAAGCGATGAAGATATAACCCCGCTTAAAGAACGAATTATTGCCCAAAGACAGCAAGAATATCCAATTAATTTGGGACAACCTACCCAGGAGTACTCCCAAGCTATTCAACCAGAACCTGTCCCATCTCAGAAGCAGGTAGAGATTGCTTCTGAAGCAGAACCTTCTAGCTCTTCTGCCAAACCAGGAAAGCAAGTTGCTCTTACATCAGTCTTGGTTTCTGCTGTTCTAGTGGGGCTCGGATTGGTGGGTGGCGGGGTTTGGTTGTTGACTCACAGACCTAGCTCCGAACCTAGCAGTTCTCCTGTTACCGATTTAAAGACCCCCAGTACCAGCGAGATTGCCAGCGAGATTGCCAGCAAGATCGCGACATCTATTCCTTCACACACTAGAGATTATATCAGTGACTTCTCAAGCGTCGAAAAAGTACCCTCTGGAGAGTTTGCCTATGGAGGTAGTGCTGCTGCTTGGGCTCCGCTCCACAGAGATCTAGACCCAGTACTCCAAGCTGCTCGACCTGAATTTAAACTGCGCTATACTCTCCCTGCTAGCGGTATTCCTAGCTCTAGCGCAGGTATCCGAATGTTGCTGGATAATCAACTGGCGTTTGCCCATTCTTCCCGTCCCCTCCACAGCGACGAATATCAAAAGGCGCTGCAACAGGGCTATATCCTCAGCGAAATTACAGTAGCGTTGGAGGGAATTGCGATCGTAGTTCACCCCGAGCTCAACATTCCTGGTCTCACCCTTCCTCAGTTGAAGGATATTTACACAGGTAAGATAACCAATTGGAATCAAGTCGGAGGTCCAAATTTGGCAATTACTCCTTATTCCCTTTCAGCAAAAGAATCTGGGATAGCAGAGTTCTTCGATCATTTTGTCATGGAGGATCTTCCTTTCGCTGAGAATGTCACTTTTGTCCCGACCACTACCAGCGCCGTGAGTCAGGTAGCACGTAATTTTGGCGGTATTTACTATGGTTCAGCTCCACAACTTATCGGTCAATGTAAGATCAAACCCCTTCCTATCGGACACCATTCTGACGAACTAATCCCTCCCTATCAAGAGCCGCTGGTTCCGCCTTCAGACTGTCCAGGACGGCGCAATCAACTGAATCTGACTGCCATGCAAACTGGTCAGTACCCAATCCTACAGCCGTTATTTGTAGCTGTGAAGTATGACGGCGGAGTCAATGAACAGGCAGGTGAAGCTTATGCTAACTTGCTGCTAACAGAGCAGGGTCAGGAGCTAATTAGACAAGCTGGATTTATTCCCATTCGTTGTTTATCCCACTACACTGACAAATTGGCAACTTGCCATCACGACTTGGAAGGTTCATAATGAACAAGTCACTATGTCTGGCTTGTAGCGATCGCTCCTGGCGCGCTTTCAGCTACTGGCTCTGGGAACTATACAGGATGTTGACCATAAAAAGGTATAACTTCTGACCAATTACCCTCTTGCTTTTGTTGCCATTGCAGATAAGCTAACTTTAAAACATCGCTCACCGTATAAGCAATTTGTTCAGGTGCTTTGATTAATTTATAAGGAGATTTGAGACTGTTTAAAGTTTCTTGCCAAGCTTCAGTTGTCATTACTGTATCGGGTAAATAGCATTGCCAATCACCCTCGGTTGATAACTGGTAAATACCAACAAATAATTTTTCTCTTCTGGCTTCCATTTCCACTGCTAATAACTGATTAGTATTATTTTTCATAACTGCATCATAAGCGATCGCAGCTAGATTAGAAATACCATACAAAGGAATATTTAACTGTTGAGCCAGAGTACGAGCTGTAACTACTCCTATTCTAGTCCCTGTAAATCCTCCAGGACCTTTCGCTACTGCAATAAATGCTAAATCTTGCCACGTTTGAGGTTGGATAATTTCTTGTAAATACTTATGTAAAAGGTCTGATAAACTTCTCCCTAAATCCCAAATTTGCTGACGATTATCTTGAGCAAAGTTAGTAATAGCAAGTCCCAATTGAGGGGTTGTAGTATGAAGGGCTAAAGCATATTTTTCAGGAGGCAAAAAACTCATTAATTTTCCAGTAGCAAGTAGCAACGGTGCGCGTTCCCTAGGTGATTAAAAATCACCGGGGTCGCACCGCAATTATTAATTATTCTTTTGCCAAAACTCCGTGTAAAAAGATATCGGCAATTCCTTCTGCCATTTCTTGTAACGCTTTAGGAGACGCATTAGGATCGATAATGGTTTCTTCAGAAAATCCTGCGATCGCAAACATTCCTAAAAAGACTTGAGCGACTATTTTGGGGTTCATTCGGCGATAAATACCTTTTTCCATCGCGGTTTCAAAGAAAGCTTCTGCTACATCGGTCATTTTAGCAATTACTTCTAATTGAATGCGCTCTCGTAATTCAGGATGATATTGAGCTTCAATAAAGCAAACTCGCAAAAGATGAGCATTTTCTTGCATATTACGCATTCGACGGCGCATTACTTGAGCTATTGCTTCATAGCTTCCCATTTCGCTTAATTCTGTCAGTAAGTCTGTGAGTATTTCCACCCAACCAGTGGTTGCAACTTCGATGAGAATCGCTTTTTTGTTGGCAAAATGTCGAAATAGAGTACCTTCTGCTACATTAGCACTGCTAGCTAAATCTTTTGTCGTCGTGCCATCATAACCCTTGCGAGCAAATAATCGCAACCCAGCTTGTAAGATACGAGTTCGAGTATCTTCTTCTGTGATTTGAGATTCTGAGAAACTGCGTCGAGAGAAAACTTGCATCATAGTTGAAGGCTGGCTAGAGATTGTTAACTGGTTTTGCTGGATTATGATGTAATGATTAGGTGGGTTGATGGTTGACTTATTATAGTTGATTGCCAACACAGTGGTAGGAAATGGTTCTGTAACCTCAGCATCCCCTATCGTCAAATTTTATTTAGTTGTCGTTGGTCATTTTTAATGAAATTAGGAGTTTCTCTTACCTTACATACCTGCTAGTTGGCTTTTAGAGAAATGAAAAGTAACTTAACAGAATGAGGATTTATGTTTCATTTTTTTACCAAATTTTATTCTAGGATGGGACAAAAGTTATTGATATTGGTTGTTACCGTGGGTTTTTTGTGGGTTTCTACTCCTAATATTGCCACAGCAGACAGTGAAACCTCGATTCAGCCCTATTTATCTCGGTTTAGCGATCGCATTACGGAGTTTCGTCTCTCCAATGGGATGAAATTTATTGTCCTAGAAAATCACGAAGCACCAGTAATTTCTTTTGTTACCTATGCAGATGTGGGGGGAGTTGATGAACCTGATGGGAAAACAGGAGTAGCCCATTTTTTAGAGCATTTAGCATTTAAAGGGACAGAAACTATCGGTACTAAGGATTATGAATCAGAAAAACAGTTTTTAGACCGTTTAGACCAATTATTTGCAGAAATTAAAACTGCCAAGAAAGCAGGGGATGAAGCTAAGGTTGCTAAATTAACCAAAGAGTTTAATCAAGTTGAGTCCCAAGCGAGTAGTTTTGTTAAACAAAATCACTATGGGGAAATAGTAGATACTGCTGGAGGAGTGGGGTTAAATGCTGCTACTTCGGCTGACTATACCAGTTACTTTTACAGTTTTCCTGCTAACAAGTTAGAACTTTGGATGTCCCTAGAGTCAGAAAGATTTCTAGAGCCAGTATTTCGGGAATTTCATAAAGAAAAGCAAGTAATTCTAGAAGAAAGACGTTTACGCACCGATAATTCTCCTATTGGTAAAACTATTGAAGTATTTCTTGATACTGCTTTCACTAGTCATCCCTATAAACGTCCTACCATTGGCTATGATGAAGACATCCGCAACTTAACTAGGGATGATGTCAAACAATTTTTTGATACTTATTACACTCCCAATAATCTTACTATTGCGATCGCAGGAGATGTTAATCTCAAACAGGTAAAAAAATTAGCTAAGGTTTATTTTGGACGCTTCGCCAAAAAACCTCAACCTCCTGAGGTAACAGCTTTAGAACCAACTCAAACCGAAACCAAAGAAGTAACCGTTAATTTACCTACTCAACCTTGGTATCTCGAAGGTTATCATATACCTGCTCTGACTCATCCCGACTATCCAGTATATGAAGTGATGGGGAATATTCTAAGTGATGGTAGAACTTCTCGCTTATATCAATCTCTCGTAGAAACTCAACAGGTAGCCTTAGCCGCCCAAGGTTTTAGCGGTTTTCCTGGCAATAAATATCCCAACCTGATGCTATTTTACGCCCTTACTGCACCAGGACATAGTATCGAAGAACTTGCCACTGCATTACGAGAACAAATCGAACTCCTCAAAACCCAACCAGTCACTGAAGCAGAATTAAATCGAGTTAAAACTCAAATTAAAGCTAGTTTGCTTAACAGTCTTGATTCTAATATCGGTATGGCAAAACTCCTAGGAGAATATGAAGCTAAAACTGGTAGCTGGCGCAATATTTTTCGAGATTTAGAAGCAATTTCCGCTGTCACCGGTGAAGATATCCAACGAGTAGCGCGATCGACTTTTACTCCAGAAAATCGTACTATTGGAAAACTTTTATCAGTTAATAATTGATGACAATAAGTCAAAACTTACGACAATTAGGATTTCGCCCATTCTTTCAATCATGAGTAAAGTAATTACTTGGCGTCGATATTTTGTCACTAAAACTAGGTACAAGTGAATTGAATAAACCGAGTGTGACCCCTTGTGGGGTTTCATGATATACTACCTATAAGTCAATAGGTAATCATGCTAACACGTCGCATCACTTTTAGGTTGTATCCGTCCAAGGCTCAAGAACAAAAAATGTTTTGGGCTAGAAGGATGCACGCCTATTTGTATAACGCAGCAGTAGCTAATCGAAAGACTCAATACCAAAGGCTTGGTCATTCGGTAGATTACTTTGAGCAACAAGCGTCATTACCTGGTTTTAAGGAAACTTGGGTTGAATATAAAGAACTTAATGCTGGTTCTCTGCAAGCTACCTTGAAGCGTGTTGACTTTGCTTTCGTTCGTTTCTTCCAAGGTTTGGGGAAATATCCTAAATTCAAACCGATTAAAACCTATTCTGGCTGGACATATCCCGATGGTCGTCAAGGCTTTAAAGCTCATACCAGTGGCAAAAATGGCTACCTAGAATTAAGAGACTTGGGTTTCAAGATTCAAATGAGAGGACAAGCCAGAACTTGGGGTAAACCAACTACTTGTACCATTGTCTACCGTAAAGATAAGTGGTTCGCATCTATTACGATTAGGTGTTTGCCAACTAGAGAAACAGGAAAAGGTAGTATCGGTCTTGATTTTGGCTGCAAAACTGCTGTGGCTATGAGTGACGGTACCATGATTGAACCGCCCAAATTTTTGGCTCAAGCCTCTGATAAAATCAAACAAGCATCTAAACAGTTAAGGAGAAAACGCAAACCAGAGAGCAGAAAACAGAAGGCATCTCGTCGATGGAAGAAAGCACGGGCTAAGATTTCTCAACTCCAGAAGAAGGTAGCTAACCAGCGTCAAAATTGGGTGCATCATGTGGCAGTAGATATTGTTCGGAATAATTCCCTCATTGCTACAGAAAAACTTCAAGTCAAGAATATGACGAGAAAAGCTAAGAAAGGCAGCAAAAGAAAGAGACAGAAAACAGGTCTTAATCGCTCGATGCTAGATGTTGGCATGGGAATGCTCAGAAGTGCTATCGCATATAAAGTCAAAGAAGCTGGTGGTATATTTTTGGAAGCTCCTACCCGAAGTCTGAAGCCAACTCAGCGATGCGTTAAATGTTGGAAACTGACTAAAAAGACTTTGAGCGATAGACTGCATATTTGCTCTAATCCTAGTTGTCAGCATACTGAAGATAGAGACATTAATTCAGCCCAGGTATGTCTCGCTTGGGCACGGGGGCAGGAACTGTCCTCGAAGACTGCTGATGGGTCTAGCTCTACTGAAAACCCTAAAGTGAAATACTGCGAAGGTTTTCAGCAACTAGCCCAAACGAAGCGTCAGAAACTAGAGGGGCTGTCTGGCGAACCTGCGTCGCCAGCTTGTAAGCCGCGTGCTGCTCAACGAAGTAGCAGCTAGTAGTTCATCCTAACTCTGCTTGCTGGCGAATCAAACGCTGTACAGCTTTAACAGTGGGATTCAATTCGTAACTGCGACGGGCTGGATTCTCTAGATACGCTTGTTGCTCTTGTTCAATCATCACTACATCCTGATGCACCAATCCATCCAGCATCTTTTGAGCGCAACCGAATAAACTATTTTTGACCAACCGACGAAACCAGACGGGGAGTTTGTGCAGGCGCCAAAAAGCATTCAGTGAGGTAAAGTGAACCAGATAAGCCCGAGTGTAAGTCTCATGTACTGGGCAAAAGAGACAGTAAATCTTAAAATCTTGTCCCAGGGTTGATACCCAGTGAGGATAGACGTAACTTACGTGTAAAGGTTCTGGGTGCAGGCGACGAGTTGCCGGAAAAAATAGCTGAGAAATAGACCAAATTTTATCGATTCGGTAATAACTTTGTGCCTCGTAGTAAGCGTCTACCCGCTTTTCATCTGCACGTACCTCCTTTAAAATAGCAGATGCCCAAGCCTGATAGTCTTGGTGTAAGTGCCCGTGATACATATCCATCAGGTTTTCAATCAGGAAAGAGTAGTGCGCCTTACACTCAAGGACTGAAACTGTAGCTATATAGTTAAGATGTTCCCACTCAGGTACTCTCAACGGTTTCATTAATTCGGGGTCTCCCTCCCCCAGAAATAGCCAAATAAAGCCATCAAGTTCCTGCACCGGATAGTGGCGAATTTTGCATTGAGGTAACTTTTGCTTTGCCTCTAGATAAGGGATAGCAGCGCAATTGCCTTTTGAGTCAAAACGCCAGCCATGATAGGCACATTCAAGCTGATTGCCGACAACACGCCCCTGACTGAGTTTAACCTGCCGATGGGGACAGCGATCTTCGAGGGCTTGAACCTTCCCAGTTTCATCGCGATAGAGAACAATCTCTTCCTTCCAGAGAGTGAGGTTTAGGGGTTGGTCTTTGAGTTGGGCACTAGGAGCCACCACGTACCATTGATGGGGATTTATACCACAGGAGCGAATGTGAAAGGAATGGGTCATTAGAACTCTTGCATAAGTCTCATAAACCTGGATTGAGAGAAGGTAATAGGTAATAGCGGTGCGTCCGCGTACGCGAAGCGACTACCGTCAGGTCAGCGACTACCGTAAGGTCTCCTGGCGAGGTCTCCTCGCCATAGGAACGCGCACCAAGAGGGGTAATAAGTATAGTTTTTGATTTCATATTTGTGCCAAGAAGATTGCCAAACTAGTAACGAACCAAGTCAAAACTCGATCAACATCTTAATATTAGATACCCTTCGGAGGCAAACATGAGATAAGATAGCTGCTGTTTGCTTAATTTCCAACGGTGCTATACTTTGAGCGGTCAGCTAGAGGTAGTCAGCTAGAGGCTAAATGGTAATGGCTGATAGCTAATTGAAAACCTCAATTTATGCCCGTGCAAAGTATAGTTTATTTGTCTGATTATGAGTCAATTTTCCAATTCTGCTTCTTTACTGATTTCTAGACGGACAGCGTTAAAATTGATCGGCGTTGGTTCGGTAGGAGGAATGGTTGGGTATTCCCGCTTTTCCAAACCTCAGCCATCTGTGTTTCAAGCAGGATCCTTGGATTTACCTCGCTACCTGACTCGGAAGAAGACAGTTGTTGTAGTGGGTGCTGGGTTAGCTGGGCTAGCTTGTGCTTATGAACTCAGTCAACGGGGTTTTGCAGTGACTCTGTTAGAACGCTCACCAAATCTAGGGGGCAAAATCGCCAGTTGGAAAATCCAAGTTGGGGACCAAGAATTTATGATGGAGCATGGCTTCCACGGCTTTTTCCCTCAGTATTACAACCTCAACAGCTTGATTGAAGAACTAGAGATTGCCGATCAGTTCAAATCATTAGAGTTCTATTCCCTAGTGTTTCGCAACGGTGAGTATGCGCCAGAGGTATTTAGACCTACTCACTCTGCCTTTCCCTGGAATGTGGTTGATTTAGCGATCGCATCTCCCAATCGATTCCGATGGGGCATTAACCTAACGAGCTGGGAACACTGGCAAGTTTTCCAAGCTATTGCGGGTTTTCAGGCTCCCAAAACCTTTGAGTGCCTAGATTACCTCTCAACAGCCGAATGGGTAGCCAAAGACTTCCCCCAAGGGCTATACGACCTGTATTTCCTTCCTTTTGCTAAATCCAGCCTCAATGCACCAGATCGTCTAAGTACGGCGGAATTATTGCAATTCTTCCACTTCTACTTCTTTGGCAACCCCGAAGGATTAGCCTTCAACGGGACTAAGCAGGATATGGGAACAAGCTTGGTACAACCCATTGCCAGAGCAATTGAGCGCAACGGTGGCAAAATTATTACCGAAGCAACCGTCAGCCAGATTGAGTGTCAAGACAAGAAAATTCACTCCCTCAGCTACCATCAAGGAAATGCTCAAACCGATGTCCCGTTTTGGGTAGAGCGTAATCCCTGGCTGGGGAATGATGGACTAGACTATTATGGGGCTGGAGATAGGGTGTTTGCTGCTTTACCCGGCAAGCAGGAAATCATATCCCTTACTTGTACTCATCAGGGTTGTACGGTGGCTCGACAAGAGGATGGCAAGTTCTTGTGTCCCTGTCACGGTGCCTTATACGATGAGCAAGGAAGAGTAATCCACGGACCTGCTTTAAGAGATTTACCCCGCTTTCAGATTGCCCAACGCCGGGAAGATGCTGTCCAGTTGGTAGCTGCTTCACCCACTCGGACACCTGCTGAGGAGACAATTCAAGCAGATTACTACGTCATAGCAACGGATGTTCCTGGGGTTAAGCAATTGTTTGGG
>JASJEK010000416.1 GCA_030064915.1 Xenococcaceae cyanobacterium MO_234.B1 | reverse complement strand
GCTTGAGCAAAAAGTTGAGCATCACTTTGAATACTAAGTAAATAGTAGCGATGTTCTAAAGTTCAATCCGAATTTTGGTGGATAATGAACGCACAAAGTATTAAAAAAGCTACAATACCAGCACCTAAACACAACAATTCATTAAAAGCTGTTGAAAAAGAAACTGCTTATTCTGTTGAATAAATATAGATATTCTGTACTGTAATTTGTATCATTTTTATTAAATAGTTAATGTGGCAACTTAGAAATGAAGCAAAAAATAAAATTTAGTATTGGAGGGCATTGCCCACCAATATGGCTTTTAAAATCCATACAAAACAACTTAACTATACTGCACAAAAAAAAGAACAGACTTAACCTCTTCACTTCTCAACTAATCCATCCGTTTCTAAAATTGGGTAAAGCCATCTCTTAACTACCATCTTCCCAACGGCAATCACCAATTAGAATTACACTGTTCTCTGCCATAGACCTCAAATCGATTGAAATCCAACATTTCAACTGTAATACCTTATTAGCATTCCGCTTCACCTGCCGCTAATAAACTCGAACGCCCAAAAAATAAAGTTTTTCCCAGCAGGTGCAAACAGCTTGTTGTGTTACGTTATGCTGTGACCATTTCGGGGTTCAAGTCAGGGAATACTGGCTTAAAGTGCAACACCATGATTTGCTCTGGGCGTAATCCGATAGATTCGTAAGTCCGTACATCGCGATCGCTGAACTCAACGGCACATTCTCAGCACAGCCCAAATATTGATAGCGGTTTTCACATGAGTGTAACAATCTCATCAGTTACGGAACCTAATATCAACTGAGCATTCGGTTTTCCATCCAATTGAAAACCGCTATGAGTGATCGCGCTGACCACCACATCGGTTTTTGACGTGCCAGTATTCTCAATATATTGGTATTTTTGAACTATGTCATTATATTTTTGGATATTTTTGGCGGCTCTGGTCGATCGCTTCTTTCCATCAGCAGCCGATAAAACTTGTCTTCTTGTTCCTGATTAATCCATCGCTGATAAGTTTGATTGTGTTCAACCTCGGTGTGAGCCATCATTCGGGCAGCCATAGGATTTGGCATAAAGCCCATAGCTCGAATCGCCCAACAATGCCTTAAGTCACCAGGCTTGCATAAGCCATACCGTTTAAAAGCTCTGGTAATTCTACTCCCTAATTGTTGGTTACTATTTCCTGATACCTTGGGTAATTCTCTAGGCTTATAAAGTTCCCATTCTTCATACCACTCAGGATATAAACACCAAATCCGCCTTACTCCGTAATGGGCTTTACGATAAGTAGAAACTAAGTGACCAGGAGGCGATCGCAAACTTTCCAGGTCAACTAAGAACACCTCATGATTACTAATCCCATAAGCAGCCATCAACCCAAATACATATTGCCATGCTGGGTTTTTAATTTCCCAGTACCACTTAGCTATTTGCTCATCAGTAGGTAATTCACGCTCATTTTTCTTATGGGAATAATTCCCCTTATACCGATTAAAACTTACATCTAGCCCTGCAAACTTGGCCAGACTATTGGCAGCTAAAACCGCTCTTTTACGCTGCCTACTATCTGGCTCAGTGGAAAAAACTAAATCTAGCAGAATGCGATCTGCCGAAGGCAGCACTTCGTGATCGCTTAACGGTTCATTCTGAGGTAATCGCTTTAGCATCGCTAGATATTCAGTTTTCCAAGTGGTCAGAGTTTGGCTGGTTTTAGCTTTCCGATTAAAGTAATCCTGCTCAAACTTATCTAGCCAATACTCTACACTTTCTAGAGGTTGTTCGGCATCAATCCAGTTTTTCCAGTCAAATTCATTTAATGCCAGTTGAGAACTTAATTTTTTCGCTTGCTTTTCTGCTTGCTGCATGCCTGCTGCATTCGCATACAACCCCAAGGATAAATATTGTTGATATGACTGAGTTTTCTTGCTTCCTGGCTTGGGTGGGAAAGTTCCCCTCAGTGATAATTTATTACCCCTCTTGTATATCTTGATGCCACAATTACCCTTTTTCAACCTGTCATTAGCTGCGGTGAGTAACTTCTCTAGCTTGTCTGACACTGACCTAAATTTGAACTAAATTTATAAGGAATTATGGGGTATTTTAGGTCATTTTAGGGTATTTATAATTCTCGTTTAATCCTTCTGAAACGATGGGGGTAGGGAGACTTGAACTCCCACGATCGCAATGATCAACGGATTTTAAGTCCGCAGCGTCTACCAATTCCGCCATACCCCCGCAAGTTTATGGTCTATCTCTTTAAACCTTATTAATAATACAGCATCTTTAGTATATTGCAACACTTATTTTTTAGAACCCTGAAGTTAATTTAAAATAGTTGCCAAGCTTTAATTAATTTTCCCTGCATCAAAGCTGCAACAGCCTGTAGAGTGTTAATCTCTGAAACATTGGAATTAATAGCTATAGCTTTGTTTAACACTTCCTCTGCTAGTCTGGGTTTCCAGTCATAGAGATAGACAAAAGCTAGATAGGCATAGTTGTAGGGATTGTCTTGATTAAATTGTATTGTCTGTTGAAAAGTTGCGATCGCACCTGTAACATCTTGTTGTAAGACTTGGGATAAACCTACTGCATAAGTCCAATTTTGTTGGAGTTTTTCAGGAATATCTTTTTGTTGTAGCCGATAAGATAAACTTAGTTCTGCTTGGGTCAGATAGTCTTGTTTGCCATCATATTGATTAATGCGGGCAGTTTGAGCAAAGATCGGTTCTAATCCTGCTATCCCATCCGCCATAGTAGGGGCAATAGTGCGAAGTTGGGTAACTAAGTCTAATTCTGGGGCTGGTTTGGCTGGGGTCTTAGGATCTATAGTGATATTGATAGAAGGGAGAGAAATAGGAGAGGTTTCTCCTGTCTGGCGATTGAGATAGGTAGCAGTGAGGGTATATTCTCCTGGTGCTATATTTGGAGGAGGAAGCATAGCAGTATGTTCTGTAACCTGGAATGTATTTTGGTACTGTTCTGTTTTAAGACCACTACTATCTAATGCACCCATCCCAATACCGTGATCGTGTAACCAGATATTAGTGTTAGAAGTCAGATTATCTGATTTCCAGGTGAGTAAGACTATACCTTGTTGTAATTGTTGCCAACTACCCACCCATTGATAAGTAACAGGAATAGGTTTCCCTGGTGGTGCTGTTTGAGGCAGGGTAATTTGATTTAATGTTACTAATTCTTTTGTAGAAGACCCTTCGACTGGAGTAACTTCTATACTAGGCTGGGTAGAATGGTAAAGTTTTAATTGACTATCATCTCTGAGTTGCCAAGTTTTATGTAGAGTAAAGTCACCTCCTGTTTCGACTAACTGGGTGATTTTCTTTTGTGCATCGGGTATAGATCCTTGATCTCCTGTTTTGGTAATAAACCAATCAAGCGATCGCGCATCTGCTATAATTTCACTATCTCTGACTCCCACTTGTCTTCCTACCACTTGAAAGTTTTTTAAGCCTCCATAGAAAGAGAAGTTGTGTTGATTAATCCCAGGAGTAGAAGGTAACACCCCTAGAGTGGTGCGGAGATAAGGAGATGTATTAATAATTTCGGCAATAACTTCTGGATGGGGATATTCTAAGCCTGTAGAGGGATAGTGCTGCACTCTGGGGCTGAGTTTTTCTGTAACAATGTTTCCTCCCAAGGGAAACAAATTTAACATCATTAAGACTATTCCTAAGCCTACTGTCCCCCAAGAAATATATTTTTGCCAGCTTCCGCGATAGGATAATAAACCAAGAGCTAAGATTAAAGAGAAAACTGGCAGTAAAGGCAGTATATAACGAGCATCTTTATTAATATTGACTGAAGATAGTAAATAACCTCCAATTAGAAAGACTGCAATCCATCTGACAGAATCAGAATTGAGGATGATCTTATTGGTCTTAGATGAATTTTGCCAAATCAGATATACAATCAAGCCACCCAAGGGAATGAGTAATATATGCCAAGAGAGTAAATAGGGTAATATCTTGCCGTAATATGTCCAAGCATCTATAGTATTGAGGGCTGGCTCTCCTTCTGCGATCGCAGAATCGATAGTAGCGCGTTTTCCAGAAGTTAAAATTAACAGCCAGTTGGTACGATACCAGGGATAAGCTACTGCAACACTAATAATTAATCCTGTAATCAATTGAGTCAACCCCAACCAATAGCGATTTTTGAGACAAGCAGCAAAAAGCCATACTAAAGGAATGAATAAAAAGAATAATGCTGTTTGTTTGAGTAAGACTGCTAATCCCAGAGCAATACCCCATAATATTGCTAATATCCAATTTCTTTGCTTAACTTTCCAGAGAGTTAAGAGCCAGAAAGTAGTAGTAACTATTGCTGTTAGAGGATAGTCGAGGAGAAACTCTAAACGATAGTAGTATAAACCTGGTAATAATTGACATAGTCCTGCTGCCCATAATCCCACAGAAGCATTAAATAAAATCACTCCCAAGCCATAAACAGAGACTAGCAATAATGCACTGTATAACAGCATCACCAAACTAGCAGCATCTTGTGTTAAACCAAAAATATTCAGAAATGGTGCAGTGAGAATATAGTGTAAAGGAGGAATTTTATTAGAAAGTAACCAAAAACTACGCCACCACTCCTCATTAAACCACTGAGGATTTTGTAGAGCATTCCAGTAATTTAAAGCACCGTTGAGATAATCCGCTTGATCCCAAGCAGGAACCGAATTATCGCGCCAAAACCAGATGCGATCACATAATGCCACTCCTAACCAAATCAGCAGGAGAATTACAAAACTGCGAGAATGCCTAGATTTAGTTGATATCATGTTGTGTAGCGTGTAGAAAAGAGTGATGACAAGCAATAAAAATCAACATGGTGATTCCACTTGCGGAGGAAACCTCGCTGTTTCTCACCATCAAATCTCCATCGCTGTAATAGGAGATGTTCACGATCAATGGGACGAACAAGATCACTTAGCATTAAAGCATCTGGGCATAGACTTAGTGCTATTTGTGGGAGATTTTGGGAATGAATCAATAGACATAGTACGTCAAATTGCTAGTTTAGATATTCCTAAAGCAGTCATTCTCGGTAATCATGATTCTTGGTACACTGCTTCTCCTTGGGGGAGAAAAAAAGCACCCTACGACCGTACCAAAGAAGACCGAGTTCAGCAACAGTTAGATTTATTAGGAGAAGCCCATGTCGGATATAGTAGGTTAGATTTGCCTCAATTTAACCTTTCTGTAGTGGGTAGTCGTCCTTTTAGTTGGGGTGGATCGGAGTGGAAAAACTCTGATTTTTATCGCGATCGCTATAATATATCTAACTTTACTGAATCAGCAATCCGTATTGTAGAAGCTGCCCAAAATAGCCCTTATGATAATTTAATCTGCATCGGTCATAATGGTCCTTATGGATTAGGAGATCAGCCAGAAGACACTTGTGGTAGAGATTGGAATCCCCTCGGAGGAGATCATGGCGATCCTGATTTTGCCGAAGCTATAGATAAGATACTTTCTTTAGGAAAATCTATTCCTCTTGTCACCTTTGGACATATGCACCACAGTCTGCGTCATCGTAAGGATCGTTTGCGAACTATTGTTAATACGAATGATCTAGGTACAGTCTATCTTAATGCTGCCAGTGTACCTCGGATCAAAAAGCAGGAGGGAAAAATATTACGCAACTTCTCTTTAGTAACTCTAGAAACTAATCTTGTTACCAAGATATCTTTAGTTTGGATAGATCAAGATGTTGCAGTCTCGGCGAAGCCGAAGCACGGAGCGATCGCTTCAGAACAGATTATCTATCATACTTCAATAAACTGAATTCGATTTTGTAAATATTCACATTTTGCTCCTTACTTGAGTAGCCAATTTTGCTATTATGTTAAGGCCATACTAGGAGAGGGTGGGATTCGAACCCACGTTCCGCAGGACGGAAACTCGATTTCAAGTCGAGCGCATTCGACCACTCTGCCACCTCTCCTAGT
>JASJEK010000415.1 GCA_030064915.1 Xenococcaceae cyanobacterium MO_234.B1 | reverse complement strand
AGAGTGAATTAGTCATCATTTTTTCTCCATGATTTTAGGTAAATTTCAATCTTCGTTATGTCCGCCACGAGGAGTTAATCGAAGTTTTAACCTCTCTAACCCTATATACAAGACCCCCGAAGTAATCTCAAACCATTTCAAAGGATATCGGTAAAGATTACCTCTTGGATCTGACTAGAATTATCTTGACTTGAGTGATTAACGATCTTACTCACTTTGCCCTCATAGAAATAAGGATAGATAAATTTATCCTCTGGTTTCTCTTTAAAGGCGTAATAAAGATGAACGGGTTGATTATGAATTTGCTGCATGGTGATATATCCTACTAAGGCGTGTTCAAATGAATGTAGGGCATTTTTCCAAGAATGCTGTTTAGGAAAACATTTAGACTCGTTTACTGGTTGAGTAGCAACACAAGGATAAGGTTTATTCGTCTTAGCACTTACCATGTGCCATATTTCCTTATTTTCTGGATCGACCATGTAATTAAACCAATAGTTATAGGTTTTCGGTAAGTAAACTGCATAACTCGGATCGACTAACCCTAAAGTTGCACTAACTTGATCCAATTCTGCTAAAATCCACCATTCTTTATCTGGGTCTATTTTGCCATTTTCATCAAATCCCCTGGCCCAAGAGCCGGTTTTTTTCAGGTAAGCTGTTTCCAGAATTTCTGCGGCATGAGTCTCGGCAAACAAGGTTAATTGTAAATCATCTGTTAGCTTGCCAATTTGATAAATTAACCACATAGTTTTAACTGAATGTCCAAAATCTGTATGAGGTGTTCCTAAATGTTTAATGTTATTCTTGGTAACAGCCCCCCAAAACAGATTTTGTTTAGGACTATAAAACTGATTGATGATAATGTGGGCTAGATGATTTAGATCTGCCTTCCATTGAGTTTGATATGGTTCAGGTAATGTGGGCGTTAACCACAACATATAACCATAAATTTGATCCAGTTGGGCGACTAATTCTTTTTGATTGGTTTGATCTCCATCAGGGGAAGGTTCTTTGACCCAATTAACCAGATCCAGAGCAGGATTATAATAGGTATCAAAAATGTAGTCTTTAAGCTGGATAATGTCCTCTAAAACAGCAGGATCGTGGGTAAGATAATAGTAAAATCCCATCCCACTAAGGGCATAAGCTAAATCTTGACTGGTTCTTTGTAGCTTTTCTGGTCCCGGTAAATGTTCGGGTTCATGCCAATAGGTATAAGCTCCCCCATTTTGCCGATCTAAAGCATATTTTCGCAGATAATCGCTTCCGGCTTGAGCATAGTTTAAATAAGTCTCATCACCAGTTACATGGAAAGCTACCCCATAAGCATAAACTTGTCTAGATTTAGCGCGGACATAATCCCGATAATCCGGCTCAACCCAAACAATATCCGGCGCGGCATATTTTAACTCTGGACAAGGTGATTCAGGGTTATATAAAGATCCATCATTACACCGATAAGTCGGAAAATTCCCCACCGGTTCACCTAAAGCTGTGTCCATTTCCCAGAAAGGTAGCAGATCGTTCGTTAGGTGTTCTTTCCAGCGATCGCCATTGGGTAACAGCTTCAACAATTGTTCTACATCAATTGCCTTAACTTTTTTATCTGCTAATACCTGAGATGGATAAGCAACTAAAACCCCTAAACTAAATAGGAAAGCTAAAACAATAATAGCTATCCTTTTCCTAATGATTTTTGTTAGCCATAGCTTACTTTTATCTAACATGACTATTGCCTCAATAACTGTTTACAACAGGCATTATGCCTGTATTACTTAAATGTTTTAGGACTTACCCAATCTCGGTGGGTTAGGATTTATTGAATCACCCCACACCTAAGTATTTATATTGATTGCTGTTTGTACGATCGCCTGAAAATAAGCTTCCACATCAGCAAAAGAGCGTCCAGTTATTAAATCATCATCAATGACAACTTTTTCCGGAGCCGGTACAAAAATCGCCCCTGCATTATGGACATCTGCCAAAACCACCGTATGACAAATAACCTTACGTCCCTTTAATAATTCTGGGACGGGAGTTAAGATCCATAAAGCATGACACAAAGCGCCCTTGACGATCTTTTTATTTAACATTGCCTTGGCAAAAAAATCCACAGCCGGGGGAGTAGCAAGAAGTTCTGGACTTCCTAGACTTCCCATAGGGGGAATTTCTCGCAATCTCACACTGCAATAATTTGCCGCCACAATCACAATGTCGTAATTATTCGCATCCCGATCCGCGACATCAATATCTACTACTAGAGTATGAATATCTTTAACAAGACGATCTGGACTATCGATATCACAAACTAACTGTCTGCTTTTTGCTCCCCATAAATAGGACAGTAGCTCAACTTCTGCCCCCAGTTTCGAGAACTCCCTTTGATAATACTCAATCTCGGCTGCAATGTACTCTGTCTCAAGAAGGACAGCGACTTTTTTTCCTTTTAATGGTTTATTCACGGCTAGTAGAATGGGCTATGCCCACTGCTAAACATGTTGCCTACAGTACCTACGCACTCAAGAACTGGACGGAGCGCTACTTCTCAACTAACAAAAGTAGGGAACGTCCATTGACATCGTAGGTTGTCTCTGTCAGCAATTCTTCCGAAGCTGGGGCATTAAAATTGTCCTTACTTTCCATAAAGCTGGCGGTATCAGCTACCCGATACCATTGCTTACCAGGAAGATTAGAGGGGAGCGTTACCTGAATATTTCCTGACCAACTATTGTAGGCAACATAAATAGATTGCACGCTGTCTCCCAATTCAGAGCCATCCAAACGATAGGCCAGAAAATGCTGATTCGGATCTTGGAAATAATTGCTGTCCGGTTCATTTCCATCATTGCGCAACCAAGTGAGGTCTTTTAACCCATTACCATTACTATCTGTCCCCTTAAAGAAATCTGCGGGACGTAAAGCAGGATGGGCATTGCGGAAAGCCATTAACTTCCGACTGTAGTTGTAGAAATTGGGATACTCCTTGATATTGTCGTAGTTGAGCCAATTCGCGGCAGAATCCACGTTATACATATTGTTATTGCAGTACTGGCTACGATACATCTCATCTCCTCCCGTCATCATTGGGACACCTGCCGAAAGCATCTCAATAGCCAGAGCAGTACGAGTGGCTTGTCGCTCAAGAGCCAGATCTCCGCCCTGATCCCAGGACAAATTATTATCTGTTCCACCGTCAGAAGGACCCTTATCCCAAGTCAGTTGGGAGTTAGTTTTCTCGTTACATTGATAGACATCCCTCAAGGTAAACCCATCATGAGCTACGATAAAGTTTACCGAATGCCAAGGCTTGCGACCATCATCTTGATATAGGTCTGGCGAACCAGCAATACGGGTTGCTAATTCTGCGGGAGTAACGTTGTCAATACCTAAGCGGTTTTGAGCTTTACGGAAAGTATCGCGGAACTGATCGTTCCATTCTGCCCAACCACTAGGAAATCCACCCACCTGGTAGGTTCCGTCCCCTATTGCCCAAGGTTCAGCAATTAAATCCACTCCATTGCCTCCATTGGAAGGACGTACAGGCAATTCCCTAACCATTCGATTGAGGGCATTGTCGGGGTTGAGTTTGTTAAATTGAAAACATCCCTGCTGACAGTCATTACCAATTACTGGCGCGAGGTCGAAACGGAATCCATCTACTCCCAGATTATCTGTCCAGTAGACCAAGGAATCGATAATCAAATCCCGTACCACAGGATTGGCCGTGTTAACATTAGGGCCCACCCCATTATTACTATAGTAATAACGCGGATCTTCGCTAAGTTCGTAATAAGTGGAGTTGTCTAAACCTCGCATGGTGAAAATGGGGGAAATATTTCCTGTTGAGTCTACTCCCTCTTCCCCAGTATGGTTATACACCACATCCACATAGACTTTGATTCCCTCCTCATGGAAGGCTTTAGTCATTTGCTGAAATTCTCTACTCGGACCGTTTGGAGTTTGATCGGCAGCATAGCGGCGATCAGGAGCAAAATAGTTGTAGGGGTCATATCCCCAATAGTTATCTCCTTTAGTAGAAGCGATTACATCATTGGTGTCATTTTGTAGAGATTGGAGGGGTAGAAATTCAACCGCTGTCACCCCTAACTCTTTTAGAGATTTCGCTTTGAGTGCCGCTCCAGCATAAGTTCCCCGAAGGTTTTCAGGGATACTGGGATCGTTTTTGGTTAACCCTCGCAGGTGAACTTCGTAAATAATCTCATCTTTGAACGGACGAGTGGGCTTAGTACCGATGTCGGCTTTAGCGATAGGGAGGACAATCCCTTTAGGTGCTTGGCTTCCCGTGTCAAAAGTACGATAGTCGGGACCCGATACGTAAATTCCCCCATCTGTCTGCTCTGTCGCGGTTGGAATTAGGCGATCGTGGCTTACCTCTACGGCGTATGGATCCAAGAGAAGTTTATTCGGGTTAAAGCGGTTTCCTTCACTGTCCACATCTTGCACAAACCCGACACTCGATCCTTTAGTCCAAGAGGGTTCGTAAGTCCAATTCGGACCCCAGGCGCGATAGCCGTAGTAAATAGTATCCTTTACACCATTGGCTTTAAGGTCGGATACTGGCACAGTGACAGACCAGATTTTACTGCTGGGATCTTGGGTTAAGGAAAGTTTGATTTTTTCCTCTGTCCCTAAAGGCCGATCGTAGAGCCAAACTTCCAAGTGATTTGCTGCATTAGAATAGACGCGAAAGGTGACATTACTTTGGGTTGCGTCGAAAGTCGCTCCCAGGTTGTTAGCCCCGACTGCTAGAGCCGGTTGCATTAGAGGCGGGATGGCAAAAATTAGCACGAGGGATAACAGTACCGCTAGAAGTCCATGCTTCAGGGAGTGAATTATACCTCTGCTAGTTAGGTTAGGATGCCATCCCAATAAGGGTCGAGCGTAAATCATGTTTTTTTAGCCTCTAGGACTAGAAGGATAAATTCTTCAGGGTTGAACGGGTTGGTTGTTTTTCACGAGTACTTAGTCATCTGGTTGGCTGCAACTTTTTTTCAAGTGGCTTAGTCAGCTGAATTCTGACTGGGCTGAATATTTTTAGATATTTCTAAAACCGACTTGGGCAACAGTCCCGTAGCTGCAGCAACAGGTTGCTGAAATTCACTTGCTGTCCAAATAATTTTCTCTAAATATTCAAGCTCCTGTTTTCCTTTAACCGCATTCCTAGTTCGTGTCAAAATCTTTACGCTTAAGGATGTCTCTTTAGCCAGCTCATCTATTTCTTTTTCTTCTAAGTCGGCTAAATCTTTAATAGTTCTAATACCAACCTTCCGAAGCTCTTCAACAGTATAACCGAAATAGGTACATAACTTGGCCTGCAAAATCCAATCGGCTAACTGGCGTGTCGTGTAAGGTGTTTTCAGCAAAAGGGGAATAAAATCTACTACTGCCAGATCGTAACAACTATCGATCCCAAGCTCTTGTAAACGCATAACATCGTAATTCCCAACCCCTTCAATTATGTGCAGCGGGGCGTTCCGGAACAAGAGATTTGTTTCTGAAAAGATGGGCAATTTTTTAGTGAGCCAATCCAATCCTCGCTCTGGATAAAACCCAATTACGAAGGCTAAAGCTGGCCAAATCCTGATGTTAAACTGGCTAGTAGCATTAGTTTCATCAATGAAAAAAACTTGAGTAGCATTATACAAGACTAAAGCAATTGCAGAAGCTAAGATCATTCTAATATTTAGATTAAAGTAGACGGCTGGAATTAGATCGTTTAACGAATATCGTCGAAGGATATATTGCACTCCCCATACATATGCACCAAGAAATGACATACCCATTATCAGTCTCGAACCTTGTTGCGGAAACTCCCAATCGCCGAGTTGTGTAACTGCAAAATCTTCATAACCTACTCCAGGACCGACAAATAACATTCCCAATCCAATCAAGGTGATTATGAATAGATAACAAACTGCCAAAATAAAAGCAAAAGGATCGTTATACAAATCATAAAGGTCTTC
>JASJEK010000414.1 GCA_030064915.1 Xenococcaceae cyanobacterium MO_234.B1 | reverse complement strand
GACTGATTAGAGTATTCAGCTATTTTTTGTAAGCTGGCAATACCAGGCATACTTTCTCCTTCTTCCCAAGTTCGGATTGAGGCGTAAGACACGCCCAAAGATTTGGCGAAACTTCTTTGACTTCTATCCCCTCTGAGTTTTTTGATCAAACGCGACAACCTCTCTTGTGCCAAGTTGTCCATTAAGAAACATAAATAAAGATTTTCTAATCTATTCATACCACAGTATTATGATAGATATCGTTATCACTTTACCGATAGAAGTAATTATTATCAGTGGTAGCCCAAAAAAGCCCATATCCGCAATGAAGACAAAAAAAACTTATTCAATCGAAAAACAAATTGCTATTCAAATTGATCTAGAAGCTGCAAGGCAGCAAGTGAGTTCCAGTTCTATTGTGGAAACCGCTGTTAAGCATTTTTTGCAGCTAGAGTTAGTCCCTAACAAAAAAACCGCTTAATACTTACTCCAGTTTAAACTCTAGAACCTTATGCAACCTGGAACAAAACTTAGTCAGGAACTACAACAACAGCGCATTACGGAAGAGTTAGAAAACGCTGTGGATCACATCGGGCTTAAAGCAGTAGTTCACAAATTACGGGACATCTGCAAAGTCAAACACGAACAGCAGCCCTATTGCAACTGGGATAAGGACGCAAAACTACTCGATTTTCTATCCAGCTATATCGACAACAAAGGAGGACAACTATGAACAGGCAAAAAAAATTGGGGTGTCTGCTCCACCAGACACTTCCCGATAAGACTTGCATAAAAACACTTAAATAGCAGTGAACCGCGCGAGTCAAACTCAGTAATAATACGGAATCACCAAGGGAATTCTAACAATGTATTGGACTAAAAAGCATGACGAGTGGGCATTAATTTTTGAACTCACTCCCTCCGCACAACTTCTCTATCGCTGGCTGAACCGTAGAACCAAGGGTTATCAGCCTGAAGAAGTGGAACTCGACTTAAAGAAATTTAACAATTGGGTCGCTAAAAAAAGAGGTCGTCCCTTCGACCCCAAAACTTTAAAATTAGCGATCGCCCAACTGTTAGAAAAAACTCAAGGGTTGATCGTCTCCCTCAGGCAAGTATCTTGGTATTACTACAGACTACTAATCAAGCCCATTACTTTTTTGAATGAGAAAAAATCCCAAAAATCGGAATCGATTCCAAAAGACACCCCAGCCCAGCCCGCATGGCCACGTAGTTCTAGTGACGAAAAGTGGCAACAGCAGCAGCAAAGTATCAAGAACATAGACCAGGTATTCAGGAAGATTGGGCTAAGGTTCGACCGAGATGCCTTAAATCGAATCTGGCGACTATCAGGTAAGTGTGTGGATAGAGTTGTCCAGTCTATAGAGTTGCTGCTTTACAGGAATAGTAAGGGACCGATAGCCAATCCCCACGGGTTTATAGTCGATTGCCTGACTTATAACTGGCAGGAAGGGTTTGATTTGTATTACCAGCCAGAATTGCCGAGGTTTAACTGTCTGGCTGAGATGCGTAAGTTCGTTTCAGGTTTGCGAGGTGAGATAAATGCCACAAACTGTTGAAGAATTAAAAACCAAGAAACAAAACCAATTATTGCTACTCCAAAAAGAACTAGAATCTGCTACAAGGCAAGAGAGTAAAAAGTCTTTTAGTAAGCAGATAGAGTTGACCGAAAAGTTACTAGAACAGATAGCTGCCTACGAAAACATTAATGAGGGGGATTTTGTCTGTAACGGTAATTCTGAGAAGTTTGGCAAGGTTTTCAACAAGGAGTTACAGAACTCTCTTCCTGTAATTTGGGTTGATTGGGATGGGGTGCAAATTAGCCATGCTTCAGTTTCTTGTCCCCGTAGAGGGTAAAACTTTTATCTGTGCCAACTTAGACCCTGAATTTTTGCTGCAACTGATGCAGAATTACCAGTCTTTTAATGATGCAGTTGCCCACATTCCCCTCAACAAATATCGCGAGGGGCAAAAAGTGCGTGTAGTTAGTTCCTATCGGGAAGGAGAGATCGGGACTGTTACTCAGTCAGTCGGAGGAACTAAATCTAATGTGATGTTCTCAGATGGGACGGTAGAACTTTTTGAAAACCGCAACCTGTTGAATCAGTTAGTAGGAAAGTAGAGCCAATAATTTAATGTCCATAGAAAAACTAAAAGAGCTATTAGATTTAACTGAAACCAATTCAGATGCAGAAGTAATAGAACAGGCAGTCAAACAAATTCAAAACTTAGAAAAAGCTTTGATGTTAATTACTAGTCAAGTTCAAGCCAATTGTCGTTTATTGAAGTCCAGTAAGAAAAATTATGGGAATGAATTTGAATGTACCCACTATGTCAGGAATCAAATAACTGATTTAGTTTGTCAAAACTTTAGGAATACTTTGGCTGATGCCCTAAAAATTAAAAACAAGAATGGCAGTCTTGACCCTTTAGATGAGATACCTTTTTAATAAATTTTAATAAATGGAAGCTAGATGAATGAGCAACAGATCAGAGCCATAGTAAGGGATGAAGTTACAAAAATAATCACAAAAGCTTTTAGTTTCGATACCTTTACTGAAGAAGAATATTTACCTACATCAGAAGCTTGGAAAAGATTAGGATTTATTAGCCATAAACAATTACTAAGAGCCGTAAATGATGGCTTGCTGAGAGAGGGAAAAGAATATCAAGATAGAAGATTACCAGATTCTCAAAAAGCCCGTTATTACTTCAATATTAAGGCTTGTCTGAAAAGGTTAAACACGCCACCAGAAAAGAGAGCCTAATTGGAGTATAGCCGAAATACTTGGCGTTGAACTACGCCAAAAAACTTATCTTAATGCTATTCTTCATTAACCTAACAATACCAAACTATTGACGCTTCACAAGTTCCTCAAATTTTTCTTCTAGTATTCACAAATATTTGAGCAATTGTCAGCCCTGAAGCAGTCTCCTCATGAAAATTCGAGCCTATTTAAAAGTCCTTTTTTCACTGATTCTAATTTGCTTACTAACTTTAACTTCGGTTCCCTTCTCATCTCAGGCGAGGGAGAAGGTTTTAGATATCTATTTCTTTTACAGTCAAACTTGTCCTCATTGCGTCCAACAAAAACCGTTCATGGAATATATTGACCAGCACAATGAAGATATTAAGTTATATGCTTACGAAGTGAGGGAACATCCAGAAAAATGGCGGAAATTTTTAGCCCAACATCAAATTAAATCAGCAGCAGTTCCCCGAACATTAATCGGAGAAAAACTCTTTATTGGCTATAGTGAAGCTGACGGAGAATTAGAATACAATCCCATTTATATTGGCTATATCGGCTACAAAAACCAAATAGTTAAAGCCATTGAATCAGAGTTAGGTCACTCTATAAATTTACCAGGGTCAATAGTGGAATATCAGCTTCCCTGGAAAATTATTTGGCTGCCAATTTTATATTTGTTTAGCTATCCTCTGGTTCGGAAAAAACTGAAGAGTGAAACCAACAAAAGGTATTGGCTCGGAGGAGCGATCGCAATCATTATTATTAGTTCATTCTTATTTTTATCTTTAATCCCTGAACCCGCGATCAAGGAATTTGCACGAGGATTGCCTTTTCCTTTATTTGTCTCCACCATTGCCCTAGCAGACGGCTTTAATCCCTGTGCTTTTACTGTGTTGATTATTCTCCTCTCTTTGCTTACTCATACTAGAAGCAGAAAACAAATGGCGATCGTCGGTTCTACCTTTGTGGCTACTTCGGCAGTTATGTATTTTCTCTTTATTATGATTATGGTGTTAGTCGGCTCTGTATTTTTAGAAAAATATGGAGCTATTTTTATGTTGATACTGGGTAGTATCATTACTGTAGCTGGAGTGATTAATCTGAAAGATTACTTCTTATTTAAGCAAGGTATTTCTCTCTCATTATCAACAGAACAAGAGGTAGTTATCGGTCAAAAAGCTGGCAAAATTGCTCAGGAACTTAAGGCAGGGGAGGCTAACAAAAAGATATTGTTAACTGCTTTAGGAGGAACTGTTTTATTGGCTATTTTTGTCAATATTGTTGAGTTAGGATGCACCGCCATTCTACCTGCGGTTTACATGACCAGTCTGATTCAATACTGTACCCAAAATATTTGGCTGTGTTTTATCTTCTGGACAGCTATCTATGCAGGGATATATATCATTCCCCTCTTAGCAATTTTATTGAATTTTATTTATTCCTTTAAGTCATCCAGACTGACTGAAAGACAAGGAAGAATCCTCAAGCTAGTAGGGGGAACATTCATGGTTTTCTTCGGACTAGTTATGGTTTTTAAACCAGAGTTGTTAATGTTTGGCTAAAGGTAACAATTTTTCAGAGTGAGATTTAATTGTCTATTTTTATTTTTGATATTAACCAGATACATCCACCTACAACTAAAGCCGCGATCGCGCCAACCCCAACATGAAACAATACATATACACCACTGTAAAGCAGGCAAGGGTTGAGTCCAGCTTTAGGGCAATCAAAGGATTGATGGGGGTAGTATATTTGTTTCAGTATGGCTTTTACAGGTTTAGCGTCGGTTTGGGAAGAAATACTGCTGACGGCTAGACCAGTACCGACGAGAGCAATCCAAAGTTGCAATCTTTTCTCTCGTTCTTCAGCCGTTTTCTCTTCTTTAAGTCGAATCTCCTCTAATTGTTTTTCTCGTTTTTCAGCAGCCTCTTCTTTTTCTCTCAGGGCTTTTGCCAAAGCGCGATCGCTTTGGGCTTGTTCAATTTCTACAATACCTCGAATAGTTCCCAGCATCTGCTCAAATAGCTGCTGACCAGGAGTAAGATAGTTTAGGTCTACTTGAATCTGATTTTGAAACTGCTGGCAGGTTTGGTTGAGGAAGTTTTCTAAAAATTCTAAATCATCGCCTTGGAGACTAGATTCGCAGATTTTTCCGAGCCAGTAGTCATAGTTTTTGGTATTAGTGGCGATCGCAGTTTTGTGGTCTTCTATGTCTCGCAGGTAACGACCATACTCAAACATCTGGGGTGGTATTTGGGTCAGTTTCTGCTTGAGTCGCTTTAGTCGTGCTTCTGGGTCGGTTGGCAGTTTCTTGAAAAGTTGAACTTCTTTTTCCAGTTTGGCATAGAGTCTTCTGGTTTTACGATAACAATAACGAGCTTCGTGATAAGCAAAGAGGATTTTACTGCGACAGCACAGCAGAGTTAAAAATGGTAAGTAAGTCTTCTTATGAAGGTCTAAGGTTTTTTCGTGACGGTCTAAACAAACCAGGATGTGGCATTGTTCGCTGTGTTTCTCTTGAAGATTGTCATACTCAAAGATTGGACTACCAAATAACTGCCCAGATGTGATAAAGAATGGATGTTGTTGCTCGGTTGTCTTTAAAAAAGCATCTACACAGGCATCGGCTAACTTTTTATCTTCTTGGGGATTGTCCGCCTGTTGAACATAGAGAATCAAGGTTTGTCCCAAAGAAGCCTGAATATTGCTGGCTAGCAGACAACCTTGGGGATTGAGTTTACTAAATTTACTGGTTGGGACAGTGACATTCTCGTATTGCAGCGTTAGGTCAAGGGCATAGGTATCATCAATTTGATGAGGCTCGACTTTTACTTTCGGGTCAGATTCTTTTACTACCAGAGGTCGAGGGAGTAGTTTTACGTGACGGCTTGTTGTGGGTGTTTGAGTTGAATAAGATTGTATTTCTTTGGGTAAAGATTTTAACTCTTCGATATCTAGGGGTTCACTGAGGTTAGCGCAGTTTTGCCACAATTGATCTGCATCTTGCCGTAACTGTCCTGGTTCTTGAGTTAAGTCCTGGCAAAGATGAAAGGCGTAGAGGATGACGCTGAGATTGTTGATTTGAAACAGGGTATCATTCATCAGCTTCGGGGGTTTTGGATTTGGGTTTTTCTGGAGGAGAACTTTGACCAGTCTGAATTCAGAATTCAGAGTTCAGAGTTCCGCAAATGCGGTTAAGACTAAAACTCAACTCTGAACTAAGGGTGCAAGCCCCG
>JASJEK010000030.1 GCA_030064915.1 Xenococcaceae cyanobacterium MO_234.B1 | reverse complement strand
TAAGTATTTACCCCAACATGATGATGTCTTTCCCAGAATTGCTCAAGAACTGGCTAACTGTAAGTTTGTATTTATTAACCATCATCAAAGTGAACAGGTTACTGAAGTATTTCGCCAGCGTTTAAGCCGAGCCTTTGAAGAATTTGAACTGAATTATCAAGACTACTGTATATTCTTACCTCGCCTAGATAACAGTACTTTTGCCGGAACAGCAGCTATTGCGGATGTGTTTCTCGATAGCATTGCTTGGTCGGGCTGTAACTCTAGTTTGGAAGCTATTAACTATGACATTCCGATTGTTACTTGGCCAGGAGAGTTGATGCGGGGGCGACATACTCTAGCTATGCTCAAAATGATGGGTGTTGAAGAAACGATTGCTTCGAGTAAAGATGAGTATGTGAAGATAGCAATTCGTCTCGGCCAGGATTCTCAATACCGCCAATACATATCCCAGCGAGTGGCTGAGAATAAATATAAGTTGTATAGCGATCAATCGCCCATTAGAGCCCTCGAGGAATTTCTTTTGAATGCAGTCCAATCCAGTTTGGATTTAGCTAAGTAACCGATTCGGAACCGTGTCAATTTTACCCCCTTTCTTAGACACTTCCTAGGCTGTGGAAATACCAATTTTTGGGAATTGCTGATTTTGAAGTTGATTTGGTACGAATTTATATGCTTTGAGGTTCACGAGCCACAGTTTATTCAACGTGAGTTCGACGAAGTTAAAAAACCTAAGTTCGACATAAGGCGAACATCTGAAACCTAGAACCAGCAATACTTACAAGCTAAATAGTCTGAGTTAGCTATTGTCAACTAATCTCAATTAATGATAAAAATCCCGCGACCACGAGCTTTATTGACTCTTTATTGAGAATATTCTCAATAAGCAGGAAAAAACCGATCATGAAACCTCTCAAGCGAAGCTGGACAAGAATTTTCGCTATCTCAGTTATATCGAACTCAGGTAGCTAATAGCTAGTTTAAAATTGATATTGGCGATCGCCAATCCATAAACTGACGGGAATAGCTTTACCCCTAGAGTCAATTTTTACCTCTACCACAAAGGGAATTTTGCCATTAGGTTGTCGCTGTAAATCTCTAATTTCTTGATTAATTTTCTGTCTTTGATTTTCTGGCATATAGTAAGTTTCTAGTCCATAAACAGCCCCTCTATAACCTTCAGTATTTCCTGCGATCGCTATTTGATTATCGGGTAAATTATCAGGTTTTTCATTACTTACAGCGATCGCAGTCCAAGGAATAGGTGGTTGTTTGTCTAAGAATTCAGGAGCCTGTAAAGTGACATAAAAGGTTTCTGTTTCATTGACATCTTGACCGCCAGGAAGTTTCTTAAGTTGATTCCAATTAGAGATAATATCGTAGCGAAGAGTTTGAGAATAGCCCCTTAGTAAATCGTAGGGATCTACTGGTATGGTTTGAATAGTAACAGTTTTACCAAAAGCGTAAGTGTATAAACTTTGGCTTGGAATTGCCAAAATAATTAATAGTTGCACAGTAAGAGGCAATAAAAAATACCCCCAAGAGATTTTATTTTTCTGTTGAGAATTATTCATTTTCTCTCAACTCCCGATGAGAATTATTAAAATTTTTCAGGTAATTTTCAAACCAAATTCCTGCAAAAATAACTCCAATACCACAAATAAATAGCACAATAGACTTAAGTAATAATCCTGTATCGTATTCCACCATACGAGAAAATAATTGTAAGGATAATAGGATAATTCCCCACCAATATCCCAAACGTTTGCCGATATTGAGAGATTGATGAATTAAGCCAATAGCTAATAGCAATAACAACAAGTTAAACATAAAAGTGGCTAACCCACCTAAAGTATGAAGCCTGAGATGCCACCATACTAATAAACTTGTGGTTAAAATCATGATGCCAATAGCAGCACTATTTCGATCAATGCGCCACAAATAATTATTTCTTTGGCTTCTACCTAGTTTCCACCACCACCAAATTGATACAATCAGGAAAATAATTGGAATTATTAAAACTGACAAATGTTGAGGGATTACTGATTCTAAATTGCTATAGTCTCTCTTTTGAAAACTAGTTACCCACCACCAATTAAATGACAGAATATAAAATAGCAATCCTAGATAAAAAACGGCAATTTTACGACTAATAGATTTAAACCCTAAAGAGGGATTATTAGGCAAAAATCCTAAATCATCTTGATAAGCCCATAGTAAAGCAGGAGGTACACCAGAAGCACAAGCAGCTATCCAACCAGGGAAAAATATCTGACTTACATCCAACAATCTGATTAGATTACTATCAAAAGTAACAACTAATAAAATCAAACTTAGCCCAAATAGCCAGCGAGAATTACACCAATAAGCCAAAGGAATAAATAATATCGCAACTAGCAAGGGCATCTGCTGGATTTCAAGACTAGAAATTAAACCAAATGATGAACCAAAGCCAGAAAAATAGCCAATAGCCACGAGAATTATTGCCAAAATACTAAGAGATGTTAACCTTAATCCGTAAGCCATAAGTAATACCCCAAAGCCCCAAAATAAGAACAGTTTATATACTGCTCCCGTTTGATGAAACATTTGAGACATTAAACCAATATTTGCTCCTAAACTTAATCCTCCCAGTATTAATAATCCTTCTCCCAGTCTAGATTTCCAGTTTCCAGATTGTTCTCGATATAAATAAAATCCTGTGGTATTTATAGCGATAAAAAAACTGAGCAAAATAAAAACTTTAAGAGACTTTGACCATAGTTGCCAATTAGCAGCTACGAAAGTAATAATAGCTAAACCGAGGAGAATAAAGCCTAGGGTAATTATGACTGCTAAAAAGCGATTATTAGAGATTGCTTCTAAATTTTCAAAGTGATAGCGCGTCGCTAATTGTTGATAAACTCTCTGTTCAATTAAGCCCTCTCTCTGCCATTTCTGAGCTTCTTTTCGGAGTTGATATCTAAACTTATCGGAAAGCATAAGAAAAACAGCTATTTCTAGATATTAAATATTAAACTGCATCGTTACAGTCTGAAATTTGATCTAGATGCCAGAAATCCGATTGTCATAGAATTCTAACGTTTATCAAAAGTAGCTAGATAAATACTCTATAACATTCTAATAATTCTAAAGGTACAGTTCATTGATGAGTCCACCACTTGCTAAGGCGAAGTGGTGGTTAGTATCTAGCTCTACAAGAATAAGGGCTGATCATTCGTTCAAGATAATCAAGCGATGACTTGTTGTAAAGTCGCTACAAAATTCGGGTAGGAAATAGAAGCAGCCTCCGCACGGTGAATTGTGGTTGTGTTATTCGCTACCAGAGCAGCGATCGCTAGACTCATAGCAATACGGTGATCGGTATAACTATCCACCTCTGCACCCTTGAGGGTTTGACCACCTGTAATTTCTAAACCATCAGGATGTTCTGTAACCTTTGCTCCCATCTTAGTGAGTTCCGATGCCATTACTGCTAGACGATCGCTTTCTTTAACTCTCAATTCTGTAGCATCTTTAATTATAGTTGTACCATTCGCACAAGCAGCAGCCACAGCTAAGATCGGTATCTCATCAATCAAGCGAGGAATTAGATCACCACCAATAGTACAAGCTTTGAGTTGACTGTGTTTAACTCTTAAGTCTGCTACAGGTTCTCCTGCAACTATTCGTTCATTTTCTCTGGAGATATCTGCCTCCATCATCTCTAAAACTTCTAAAATACCGATACGAGTCGGATTAACTCCCACATTAGTAATTACTAATTCTGAGCCAGGGACGATCGCACCAGCCACAAGCCAAAAGGCAGCAGAACTAATATCCCCAGGGACTATTATCTTTTGACCTCTTAGAGTAGGTTGTCCTGTAATGGTGACACTGTTAGTTCTAGAATTAATTTCCAACTCTGCCCCAAAAGCCTGTAACATTCTTTCACTGTGATCGCGAGATAAAGCAGGTTCAGTAATTGTAGTTTTACCTTCTACCATCAAGCCAGCGAGTAACACACAGGATTTAACCTGGGCAGATGCTACAGGAGAGAGATAGTGGATCGGTTTGAGTTGTGTTCCTCTAACAGCTAGAGGCGCAAGAGCATTATCTTTTCTCCCCCAAATATTTGCCCCCATCTGTACCAAGGGTTTAACCACCCGCGACATAGGACGCGATCGCAAAGAACTATCCCCTGTAACTACAAAAAAGCGATCGCTAAGGGAGGCTAAAAGTCCTAACATCAACCGTATCGTAGTTCCCGAATTACCAGCATCTAGAACATCTAGGGGTTCTCTGAGATTGCCTAGTCCTACACCTTTAACGACTACTTTTGAACTATTGAGTTCTCCTATTTCTGCTCCCATAGCCCGAAAGCATTGGGCTGTACTACGGGGGTCTTCTCCGAGAAGTAATCCTTCAATAATTGTCTCTCCTTCTGCGATCGCCCCTAACATTAAGGCACGATGAGAGATAGATTTATCGCCGGGGACGATAATACTACCTCTTAGTGCCAGTCCCGAACTAGAAGGAGTAATCACTAAATCTTGAGAACGATCTGGTTGATCTTGGATAGTAACAGCAGACAGTGACATGATTATGACTGGCAAACAATATTTCGTAGCTGATTCTATCAGAAATTATTATGTAAGATAACCTGATTTAGATGAAATCAAAAAATTGCAATTTTGCGAGTTTCAATATCCTTGAAATCCTCATTCTTTCATTTAAAAAATCATAACTACTAAAAAATCATAACTACGAACCCTAAGCCTGACTACCAAAGGTCTCTCCTAATTCCGAACCCACGTTAAGATAATTTATCTATCTGAATGTTAAGAACAGTTAAAAAAATTGCGGTTAAACCCTTGTTACATCAAGACAATAAAGCAATTGCAGGACTAAAATCTTAAGCCTCAGGAGGCAGAATTTACCCTTCAGATAGCCTTCAGATAGTGTCAGATAGTGTTAGGATCGCTCCATAGCAAAGAAACAGAGAAAGAGAAAGGAAAATAATCTTAATGCAAGAATTTGACAAGTCGATATCTTTTGATGGTAGGGATATTAGGCTAAAGGTTGGCTTGCTCGCACCACAAGCAGGCGGTTCGGTTCTAATTCAGTCAGGAGATACAGCAGTATTAGTTACTGCAACCCAGTCTAAGGGAAGAGAAGGAATTGATTTTTTACCTCTCATCGTCGATTACGAAGAGAAATTATATGCTGTAGGTCGTATTCCTGGGGGATTCTTGAGAAGAGAAGGCAGACCTCCAGAAAAAGCTACTCTCACGAGCCGACTAATTGATCGCCCCTTGCGTCCTCTTTTTCCTTCTTGGTTGCGAGATGATATTCAAATCGTAGCTACAACAATGTCTATGGATGAGGAAGTCCCACCAGATGTTTTAGCAGTAACAGGGGCTTCTGTTGCCGTATTGTTGGCACAAATTCCTTTCTATGGTCCAATGGCAGCAGTAAGAGTAGGTCTAGTAGGAGATGATTTTATTATCAATCCTACTTATAAAGAAGTGGAAAAGGGGGATTTAGACCTAGTAGTAGCTGGTAGTCCTGATGGAGTCGTCATGGTAGAAGCAAGAGCCAACCAACTGCCAGAAGAAGATATTATTGAAGCGATCGACTTTGGTTACGAAGCAGTACAAGAGCTAATGGAAGCACAAAGAAGCTTAATCCAAGAATTGGGTATCGAAATTGCCACTGCTGAACCTCCTGAAGTTAATCAAGAACTACAGAACTTTATTAGCGAACGTGCTAGTGATGATATCAAGAAAATCTTAGCTCAATACGACTTAGATAAAAATGGTCGAGACGAACTATTAGATAATATCAAAGCTACCAAAATTGAAGAAACGATCGCAGCATTTCCTGACGAAGACCCCCTTAAAATAGCTACCACACAAGACCCAAAAGCGATTCCCAATCTCTTTAAAGCTCTGACTAAAAAGCTGATGCGGAGTCAGATTATCGAAGAAGAAGTGAGAGTTGACGGACGTAAGCTAGATCAAGTGAGACCGATTTCTTGTCAGACTGGTATCCTCCCCCAACGAGTCCACGGTTGCGGATTATTCAAAAGGGGTTTAACTCAAGTCCTCTCTATTGCTACTTTGGGAACTTCGGGAGATGCTCAAGATTTGGGTGATGACCTTCATCCCGAATCAGAAAAACGCTACATTCACCACTACAATTTTCCCCCCTTCTCTGTAGGAGAGACCAAACCCCTACGTTCTCCTGGTCGTAGAGAAATTGGTCACGGTGCTTTAGCAGAACGTTCTCTGCTTCCTGTTTTACCACCCCAAGAGGATTTCCCCTATGTGTTACGGGTAGTCTCCGAAATCCTCTCTTCTAATGGTTCTACCTCTATGGGTTCAGTGTGTGGCTCTACCCTCGCTTTGATGGATGCTGGTGTCCCGATTACTAAACCCGTCAGTGGTGCAGCAATGGGTTTAATCAAAGAAGGGGATGAAGTTCGTATTCTCACTGATATTCAGGGGATCGAAGACTTTTTAGGAGATATGGACTTTAAAGTAGCAGGAACAGATAGCGGGGTTACTGCTTTACAGATGGATATGAAAATTACTGGCTTATCTATGGATACGGTTGCCAAAGCCATTCATCAAGCCAAACCGGCTCGCCTACATATCCTAGAGGAAATGCTCAAAGCAATTCCTGAACCCCGTGCGGAGCTTTCGCCCTATGCACCACGGTTATTAACTATGAAGATCGATCCCGAACTTATTGGCATGGTTATTGGTCCTTCTGGCAAAACCATTAGGGCGATTGTGGAACAAACTGATACCAAAATTGATATTGAAGATGATGGTACAGTGGTGATTGCAGCCGTTGAAGCTCAGAAAGCCGAAAAAGCGAGAAAACTGATCTTCAACATGACTCGCAAGCTAAATGAGGGAGATGTTTATCTAGGTAAAGTAACTCGTATTATTGATATCGGAGCTTTTGTCGAGGTTTTACCAGGTAAAGAAGGCATGATCCACATTTCCCAATTAGCAGAAGGGAGAGTCGGAAAAGTAGAAGATGAAGTTGCTGTAGGTGATGAAATTGTCATTAAAGTGAGAGGCTTTGATAATAAAGGTCGTCTTAACCTGACTAGATTGGGTATTCACCCCGAGGAAGCAGCAGCAGCTAGAGCAGCAGCCGTATAACTTAGATTAAATATCTACCAGAGAAGGATAGGGACAAAACAGCAACTATTTATTTATAAACTATTTATTTATAAACTATTTATTTATAGCTGAGGCCTCGATCCTTTTCTTATTTAATATGTTAATGACAGAAATGTTAATGACGACCAGCTTATCAGTCCCCCAACTGAATCATTCCCTGGGACACTTTCTCCATAAGGGACATAACCAGTGCTGCTTCTTCTGCCGTAACTTTCTGATCGGCATAGATAGCAGCCTTGATCTCATCTAGCTCTTGTTGAGAGAGCCGACCATCGGCTGTGGCAGCATCAATTCTGGCTTTAAGTTGTTCAAGTTCCTGGGCTTGTTCCGAGTCTTTCGGCGCTTCCAAGGTCACTGTGTATCTAATTTCACTGTTGTCCGTCCCTAGGATCAACAAGTTCTTGCCCGGTTTGAGTTCAACCTTAACGCAAGCAGCATGGATACCGAGGTATTCACCATTGACAATCGTTCCCAATCGGCTGCCGCGATCGCGAATAAAGAAGCGACTGCCTTCTCGCTCAATCGAACAGTGGTTGCGAGAAACTTGAAAGGGAATATTATCTTTGATTGTAAAGTCATTGTTACAGAAGACGTTGCTTTCTCCCGATAGCTCTTTCCGACCAAGGCGGTAGGGAAATTTTTCGACAGTGACCTCTGGCGAGAGGGAACCCTTCTCAGTCAGCGGGTTATCTGCTTTGAGATGAACAACCCACTGTTTTCCCTCATTAGAGACAGCGGTGGTAGGAGGGTCAGATGGGGGTGTAACCTGAGCAGTGATATCATCTTTCCTCAAGTGGGGTTCCACCGCTAAACTGTCCATGACCGTCCGCAGCCTCTCAAAGAAGTTAGATAAGTAAGGGATAATTCTCTCTGGGTCTTTGAGAATCAGTCGGTTAAATTCCTCCTCAGTCATCACTTCCACCTCGGTCAGCTCTAGTGCCTGGGCTGTTGCTGAGTGTGGCTTATCAGTAACCAGGCTCATCTCACCCAAGATATCCCCTTCCCCCATCAACGCCAGAACCATCGGGTTCCCGTTGACAATTCTGGAGATTCCCACTCGTCCTTTAAGGATGCGGTAAGCTTCACCAGATTCTTCACCAGCTCGAAAAATAATTTGACCAACTTGAAAATTTCTTGTTTCCATCGAAGGGTACCTATATCAGCTTGAGAAACAAATTTATATGGGGCTTATATGGGGCTTGACAAATTGTACCTGATTTTAAGTGAGTTCGGAGTTAGAAGTATAGGCAGCCCAAAAAATCAGTGTAAGCCACTGGCTTAAAATTTGTATACTGAACAAGGAAAAGTAAGTTTACATAACCCTTGGAGATGGTCAATGGCAGCTCAATTTAAGCATATCATGCTCATGGTTAAGGATATTCCAGCCACGGTAAAATTTTACAGTGAGGGATTGGGACTCAAGGTAATATTGATATTTAATTCAGGCAATTAACCGTTACAGGATTTATGGTGTCAGATTGATTTCTTCTTTTAACAAACTATGTTACAAATACCGGGTTTTAGCCAGCATTCCCTGAACACAAGTCTAGGAAAGATGGTTTACTATACAGCAGATAGAGCTCCTTGGCTCCGAGAGGAGGTTTCTCAAAAACCCCTACCGACCCTAGTATTCCTCCACGGCTTTGGAGGCGGTTCCTCAGCCTATGAATGGTCTAAAGTTTATCCAGCTTTTGCTAGTGAATATCGCATTCTGGCACCAGATTTGATTGGTTGGGGCAGCTCATCTCATTTAGACCGTAACTACCAGATTGATGATTACCTGACCAGTATTACCGAATTCTTGGAGAAAAGCTGCGATGAACCAACAACTGTAATTGCCTCATCTCTGACAGCAGCTTTCACCATCCGAGTAGCGATCGCCATTCCTGAGTTATTTAAATCCTTGATTCTTACGACACCAGCAGGACTTTCGGATTTTGGAGAAAATTACACCCGCAGTTTCTTTGCCCAACTAGTGAGCACCCCCATTCTGGATCGCTTTATCTACCAGTTTGGTGTAGCCAATGAGTTAGGAATTCGTAACTTTTTGGAACAGCGCCAGTTTGCCCGTCCAGAACGAGTTTATCCTGAAATAGTAGCAGCTTACCTAGAATCAGCTCAACAACCAAATGCCGAATATAGTGCCCTCTCTTTTGTGCGAGGAGATCTATGCTTTGACCTATCTAAGTACATCGAGCAACTGACAATTCCCACTGCTATCATTTGGGGTCAAAAGTCTCAGTTTACTGGCCCGGAAATTGGAAAACGCCTAGCAGAAATGAATCCGACGGCGATTAGAGCTTTCCAAGTGATAGAAGAAGTTGGTCTCACACCGCAACTAGAATTACCTGCTGTCACTATTGGCTTGATTCGCAAATTTTTAAACTTTGAACTTACCTAAAATTAACTTGATAAATAAAGCTAGACTGAATTTCTGATGAAATTACCTGAGTTAGATATTGCAACTATTGACCGAATCATCGAAATGGCTTGGGAGGATCGGACTCCGTTTCAAGCTATAGAAATCCAATTTGGTTTGAGGGAAAAAGAAGTTATTGCTCTAATGCGGCGAGAAATGAAGTCTTCTAGTTTTAGAATGTGGCGCAAGCGTGTCACCAGTAGAAAAACTAAGCATCTACAAAAAAGAGATTTTCTCGTAAGTAGATTTAAATCAAACAATCAAAAAACTTAAGCTTCTTCAAGAATGAATCAAAAACGAATTTTAATCTGGTATCGCCGTGACTTGCGCCTCCACGACCACGAGCCAATGTATCAGGCCCTCAAACAAGAAGCCCAAGTTATCCCAGTTTACTGCTTTGATGAGGAACAATTTGCCACAACTTCTTTTGGGTTCCCCAAAACTGGTGCTTTTCGGGCTCAATTTTTACTGGAAGCTGTTGCTGATTTGCGAAATTCTCTCTCCCAACTAGGAAGTAACCTAATAGTGCGTCGGGGTTTGACCGAAAAAATCATCCCATCTCTAGCTAAAGAGCTAGAGATTTCTGCTGTTTACTTTCATGGTGAAGTCACCTCAGAAGAGTTAGCTGTAGAAGAAACTCTGCAAACAGCTTTATCTCAAATTAATGTCCCAGTCAATCGTTTTTGGGGAAATACTCTCTACCATCGGGATGCTCTGCCGTTTGGAATTAAGCAAATCCCAGAACTATTTACGAACTTTCGCAAATCCGTTGAAAAAAAATCATCAGTCCCTTCTTCTTTTCCCAGACCCCACAAGCTTCCCCAATTACCAGATATAGATCCCGGAGAACTGCCTCGGTTGTCGGACTTGGGACTGGAAGCACCTAAATTTGATACACGGTCTGTTTTGCAATTTAAAGGTGGAGAAACCGCAGGCATAGCCAGATTAGATAACTATATTTGGTCAGGAAATTGTCTCAAAGATTATAAAAAAACTCGCAATGGTATGCTGGGAGCTGATTACTCTTCCAAATTTTCGCCCTGGTTAGCTAGGGGTTGTCTCTCGCCTCGTTTTATCTATGAACAAGTCAAATCATACGAATCCCAGCGAGTAAAAAATGACTCTACCTATTGGTTAGTATTTGAGTTACTATGGCGAGACTTTTTCCGCTTTATTTGTGCCAAACACGGCAATCGGATATTTCGACAATCTGGTTTACAGGGAATCAAAATACCTTGGAAAGAAGACTGGGCAAGATTTAGATTGTGGCAAGAAGGGTTGACTGGTTTTCCTCTAGTTGATGCCAATATGCGGGAATTAGCAGCAACTGGCTTTATGTCCAATCGGGGAAGACAAAATGTAGCCAGTTTCCTGACCAAAAATTTGGGGATTAATTGGCAGATGGGAGCTGAGTGGTTTGAGTCCCTTTTGATTGACTATGATGTTTGCAGCAATTGGGGCAATTGGAACTACACGGCTGGTGTCGGCAATGATGCTCGTGGTTTTCGCTATTTCAATATTCCCAAGCAGTCTAGAGATTACGATCCCAAGGGAGAATATATCAGACATTGGCTTCCAGAATTAACTTCAATCAAAGGAACTCAAATCCACGAACCAGGGAAATTATCTGCCCAGGAGCAGAAGCATTTTGGAGTTAGGCTGGGGGTAGATTATCCTCGTCCAGTTGTAAATTTTTTCCAGTCGGTAAAAGCAAATGAGAAGATTTATAATGCTGCCGTGGAACTTGCGCAGAAACAATAACTTAACGCTCTTCTCGGACTTTCGGAAACATTTTGCCAAATCTAGATTCTGAAACCCTCATCTCATCAGCGCTCGCTAACTCTTTTTCTGATAAAAACTCAAACTTCGAGTTTCTGTTAGGCGCGCGAGCTCTCTTTAGCTTACCCACAAAGAGATACAAGATTTAGCCTCTGTCAAACTCTCCCCCAGAGTCCGAAAAGAGCGTTATTCAACAGATTTTTGCCAAGTATCTCCTATCACTAATGTATGAACTTGCCAACTAGGATCGGTTTCAGGATAGTCTAGACGATAATGCCCGCCTCGGCTTTCGGTACGAAATACAGCACTTTGGAGAATCAGGTAAGCAATATCAAGCAAGTTAAGAGTTTCCCCATACATCCTTAAATTTGCTTCTGCTTCAGGAGCAGTAAACTCGATAGTTTGAGAAGGGGATAACTCCTCTAGATATTGATTCCAAGGAAGAGAGCGTAACTGCATCCGCCAAGCTTGAATTTTGGCGATCGCATCTTCTAAAACTTTCTGAGTACGACAAATTCCTGCACTTTGCCACACCAACACTGGTAATTCTTCTCTAATCTTGGTAACTACTTCTATGGGGAAATTAGCTTCTATTACTTGTACTGATTGAGATACATTATCTGTTGTTACGGGTTCGATAGTTAAATTAGATAACTGTTGAGCATAAACAATACACTCTAAAAGAGAATTGCTCGCCAAACGGTTTGCACCATGAACCCCGGTACTAGCAGTTTCCCCCACAGCATATAGACCAGGAATTGAAGTTAAATTATTGGTATCTACTTTAATTCCCCCCATCCAATAGTGAGCAGCAGGAGCCACAGGAATTGGCTCATTAAATACATCCACACCCCACTTACTACATACCCGAATGATATTGGGAAAACGATAGGGAATTTTAGCTTCTGGAATTGGTCTTAAATCCAGATAAACATTATTGGCACCTGTTTTTTGTAAGTGGGTAAAAATTGCTCGACTCACAATATCCCTAGCAGCTAATTCCCCCTGAGGATGATAGTCAAAAGCAAAACGTCTTCCTGTTTGATCAATTAGATGGGCTCCTTCCCCCCTAACCGCTTCGCTAATTAAAAATCTGGGTGCGCCTGGTTTAGTTAAAGCAGTAGGATGAAACTGAACAAACTCTAAATCTCGGACCATTGCACCACTACGATGGGCGATCGCAACTCCATCTCCTGTGCTGACGGAAGGATTGGTAGTTTGAGCAAATACTTGACCTCCTCCTCCTGTTGCTAAAATTACGGCTGAAGAACGAATCCAAGTAATTTTCTGGTCATAGAGCAGGCTGATTCCTTGACATCTCCCTGTTGCTTCATTAAGCCACAGTTTAAGGGCAAAAGCTTGAGATAATACTTGAATATTAGAACGCTGCAATACTTGTTCCATCAAGGTACTAACGATCGCCTTACCTGTGGTATCTGCTGCATGGAGTACCCTAGGGCGGGAATGAGCAGCTTCTAAAGTCATCGCTAGGTGCTCATTTTTGCGGTCAAATGCTACTCCCATATCTACCAGAGAGTTAATTGCTTTAGCCCCATTAGTAACCAAAAACTCTACGGCTGCGCGATCGCATAATCCGGCCCCAGCTTTTAACGTATCTTCCAGATGCAATAGGGAGGAATCATTGGGATTAATTGCTGCGGCAATTCCCCCTTGCGCCCAACCACTAGCACCCGTTTTCAGTTTGCTCTTAGTAATTAATCCTACTTTATAGCGATCGTCTAGACACAAGGCTGCGTAGAGTCCAGCAGCACCAGAACCTATAACCAGTAAATCAAATTGAGAATAATCGTTCAACTTATATTCTTGTCAAACTTATCAAAAATAGAATAAATATTGCATTTTATCATGCCATAACCTATTCCTCAATCAACAAAAAATGGGCGAAATCAACTAAAGCCTTAGCTAATCAACTGTGTAATATTGGATATAAAGACGGATATAAAGACCAAGATTGACATTCTCTATAACTGATAGCTATAAACTCACCCTGGGAAAGATCAATGAAATTGATTTTGTTACAGGAAGACCAGTTTTAATTCTAGAATCTCTAGAGTCTAGACGAGTTATCTCTCTCAATGTAATGTAAATTTATTTTCTATTGGTCGTCATCCCAAAAGTTCTCTAGTAATTAACGAGAAAAACATTTCCCGTCATCACGCGACTATTGCTTGGTTAAAATACACCGATAGAAAAAGAGATAGATTTGGTTACTGGATTATTGATGGTAAGGGGAAAAATAAAAGAAGTCGTAATGGGATATTAGTTAATGGAAAGAAAACAGAATTACATCAACTACAACCTGGAGATGTGATCACTCTAGGAAGTGAGGTTGAGATCAATTATGACTATATCTCTTACTCAACGGCCAATAACAATCAGTCGAAAACTATCTATTACTTATAGTTAGCTCGTTAGTAAATATCGTAATTTTCGTCAGTAAAGTCTAACCCAGGTTGTAAGTTAGCTATTTCTTGTCCATCTACAGACAACTTACCAGTCATTTCGTCATAATTAACTTCTGCATCAGCACTAACACCTTTAATCACAATCTGGTCTTCATTGATATCAAAGTCATTAATTCTGTCTATACCATTGTCAAAGAATTCTAGAACAAAGGTATCTTGACCTTCTCCACCAAAGAGATTGTCGTTACCAGCACCACCTTTAATTTCATCATTACCAGCACCACCAAAGAGATTGTCGTCACCAGCACCACCTTTAATTACATCGTTGCCAGCACCACCAAGAATAAAGTCGTTGCCACCATCGCCAGAGAGCATATCGTCTCCCTGATTTCCCATGAGGAAATCAATATCTTCTCCTCCGTAAATGGTGTCATTGCCACCTTTACCATCGATATAATCAAAGCCAGCACCACCCTGGATGATATCTTTTAATCCACCACCACCAATAGAGTCGCTTTGGTCTGTACCACGTAAATTGTTTTGTGTATCTTCAAAGCCGACAATGTTTAAACCACCCATCATATTAGGGGTAGAAGAAAGAGATTCAGTAACGTCTACAATACTTGACATGATATAAAAATTCCTTGGTAAATTTGTATTATTCTAGTAGTTTTTATTTAGATTTAAGTGTTACCACTTACGAGTTATCTTTAGCCTACAACCTATTTGTGTGTATGTGTATATCTTTAATGTATTTTTATTGAAATATAAACCTTTATGTAACTTTACCGTATTTTAAATTTAAAATGGTTTAGTATGAAATTCGTGTTGAAAAAAACAATAAATAGCTTATTTTTACGGTCAAAACACATCCCTGTGAATTTTTAGCTAATTATTTAAAAGCAAGTTCAATTTTATTAAAATAATATATTAATATGAATTTTTAGCTAATTACTTAAAGGCAAGTTTAACTTTATTAAAACAATATATTAATGTGAATTTTTGACTAATTGCTTAAAGATAATTAGGACTTGCTGAATAAGTCTAAAACCTTTACAAATCAATGGTTTGGTCTTCAGGTAAAGTTGATAAAGTGCAAGAAATAAGCTTCTCTACCTTCATTCCCCATGCACTTTGAGATTGTCT
>JASJEK010000413.1 GCA_030064915.1 Xenococcaceae cyanobacterium MO_234.B1 | reverse complement strand
ATAACCGTGGAGTTGCTTTGGGGAATTTAGGCAGATTTGATGAAGCGATCGCCTCCTATGACAAGGCGCTAGAAATCAAACCTGATAAAGATGATGCTTGGGATAACCGTGGAGTTGCTTTGGGGAATTTAGGCAGATTTGATGAAGCGATCGCCTCCTATGACAAGGCTCTGGAATTAAACCCTGATAATGATCAAGCTCGGAATAATCGCAATATTGCTTTAAAGAAATTAGGCAAATCGGATTGACACAAAAAAATACCGCCAGCTTACAATAAACAGGCGGTTTCTAATTAAAAGATTACGATTAACGGGAGTTCGACGAAGTCAAAAAACTGCAATTTTTCGAGTTTGGATGGTGGTTAGATATCCTTGAACCCCTCATTATTTCATTAAAAAAATCATAACTCCGAACTCCGAACTCCGAACTCCGAACTCCGAACTCACGTTACGATTAAGTTCTCACCAAATTACATAGCAGAACCTACGCCAGCGTAAGCACCATAGAAAAAGATGCCAACTACAGCAATGACACCTAAACCTGCTATTGTAGCTACGATCCACAAGGGAATTCTACCTTCTGCAAACATGATTGATTTACCTCCTACTTGCTCTTAGTTAATTTTCCAAAAAAAGACTTTATTTAGTTAAAGAAGTAACTAGAAAAAAGAATGCCAAGAACAGCAATCAGAAGTAATCCTAAGTAAAGAGAGGTTCTGTTGAGTTCTACTGGTTGTCTATTGGGATTTGTGTTTCTTTCCATGAAATTTTATCTATCTTTGAATGAACTGCATGGCTGCGATCGCGCCTAAAAAGAAGACTGTGGGAACTGCTAAAGTATGAATTGCTATCCATCTAACAGTAAAAATGGGATAGGAAATTGGTTGATTAGGACTATTTGTCATTGTGTTTCACCTTACTTGTTTTGTAAATAACTTACTTGTTAAATTCTGTGATTTGATCGGAAGCTTTAAAGCGATCGCTAAGAATAGGTAACTCTAAACGATCTTGAGTGAAATACTCGTTAGGACGAGGAGTACCAAAAGCATCATAAGCCAAACCAGTACTTACAAATAACCATCCTGCAATAAAGAGCATAGGAATGGTGATACTGTGGATTACCCAGTAGCGAACACTGGTTATAATGTCCGAAAATGGTCTTTCGCCAGTAGTACCTGCCATAATTTTGCTTCTCCTTCCTTAAAAGTTGTTTACCATAATTTACATAATACGCAACGGACTGACCCTCTCACAACTATTCACAGAGAATTAAGTGTTTGTTGAATTGTTGGGTTCATACTTGAGTAAAAAGCCTCTTTCTCCTAAAACAAATCCTTGTTCTGGAGAGTTGAATACGACTTTATAAAGATTGGAAGGGACTTCCTCCACATCTCGGTCTTTTTGCCAAGTTGCACCACCATCAGGACTATAGAGTAGATTAGCACTTCCTCCTGCAATCCAGACTTCTTCAGAAGTACGATAACCCACATCTAAAAGACCCCAGCTAGTGGCAAATTCAGGATAGATAGCATCACTCCATTCCCCTTCTTCTCCTGTGTCACTAAACTGCACCACACCACCGCGAGCCAGTAACCACAATTGACCATCTTTCCCGAAGCCCATATTTTGCAGTCTGCGAGAAGAATTACGATTGTGGGGAGTCCATTCGGTATCACCAGGTCTCCAAGTGGAATAGAAGTTACCGTTAGCGGAAACTGCCACATAGCTACCATCGGGGGAGCGAGTGATATTGCGAGCTACGCCCACAGCCCCTTCTACTAAGGCTTTCCAATTTTTACCACCATTAGTAGTTTTATAGATAGCTCCCAAGTCTGTAACCATTTCTGCTGTATCAGCACCCAGGGCAATAATGCCATCAGGACTCCCTGGAAGTTTAGCACTTAGAGGAATTCTTGACCAATTTTCTCCCCCATCATTAGTATACAGCAGGATAGAGGGTTTACCGACAATCCAGCCTTCTTGTCCATAAAAGCTAACCGCAGTAAAAGCAATTTTTTCGTCTCCTAGGTCAATACTTTTTTGTTCCCAAGTATCTCCTCCATCTTTGGTTTCAAAAATAGTCTCTTGAGTCCCTACTAACCAACCGTGACTGCTATCATCGGTGAAAGCAACATCCGCAAAGATGGCTTCTGTAGGAAGGGTTAAAACTTTCCAAGGGTTATTACTAAGGGAGGGAACATCACTACAGCTAATACAAAATAGACAAACTACTACTAAGACGGCTGCTTGTTTCAGCTTTTGCAATACTTGATTCATATTGTTTGGTTGATACTATACTAAAATTACTAAACGACACAAGTAAACAGCCTATATTAATGCAGACCATATAAACTAAGGAAAAATAAGAAGGCTAATCCTAAACCACCGAAAATAAGGAGGTTTTTTTGATTAGGAGTTAAGCGATTTACGCCAAAACCATAATTTAGATTTTCTGCAAAGCCTGATGGTGCGCCTTTAGCTCCAATGTCGGTAAATTGACTTTTGGGTACGCCACAAACAGGACAACGCCAACTACTTGGTAAATCTGTAAAAAGCGTCCCTGGAGCAATGTTATTTTGATTATCTCCTTTAGCTGGCTCATATATGTAACCACAAGCACGACATTCATAACTAGAGGGCGCTTGTTCTGCTAGAGTTTTTTCTTTACCTGGTTCGCTCATTATTTAAAGAAATATAACAAATCTTAAAATATTCTCCAATCAGGATTATCGCACAAAAAAAGAACAGCAACGAAATATGATTAGTTGCTGCTATATAGACACTTGATAGTCAGCGTGATAACTGCTTACTGATAACTGCTTACTGATTACTGCTTACTGATTACTGGTTATACGCTGTAACTTTGCCCCTAGTCCTTGCAACTTCCCTTCTAGGTTTTCATAGCCTCGATCTAGATGATGTAAGCCCCTGACAATAGTTTTACCTTGGGCTGCTAAACCAGCTAATACTAAAGCTGCGGAAGCTCTTAAATCTGTAGCCATCACTGGTGCGCCAGAAAGCATAGGTACACCTTGAATCAGGGCGTGTTTGCCCTTGACTCTAATATTTGCTCCCATACGTTGCAATTCTGCTACATGACGCAGACGATTTTCAAAGACTGTTTCGCTAATGACACTGCTACCTTCACTGATACTTAGTAATGCCATAAACTGGGCTTGCATATCTGTAGGAAACCCAGGATAGGGTAATGTCTCAATGTCAGTCGCTTTTAATACTCCTGGAATTAATTTTAAGCGAGTGCTTGATTCACTAATCACTCGACACCCCATAGTTTCCAGTTTGGCAATTACCGGAACTAAATGTTCTGGGATTACAGGAGCCAGAGAAATTTCTGAGTGAGTAATTGCTCCTGCGACTAAAAATGTCCCTGCTTCAATGCGATCGGGAATTACTTTATAATCTACTGAATGGAGACTTTCTACTCCCGAAATAATAATTTTGTTTGTTCCTGCTCCCCTAATTTTTGCCCCCATAGCACAGCAAAAATTCGCTAGATCGACAATTTCAGGCTCTTGAGCAGCATTTTCAATAATTGTCTCTCCCTCAGCTAGGGTAGCTGCCATTAATAAGGTCTCTGTCGCTCCAACGCTAGGATAATCTAAGTAAATTTTTGCTCCCTGGAGTCTCCTCTTACTACCAGTAACATGGGCGTGAACAATTCCTGAATCAATAAAAACATTAGCGGACATTGCTCGTAAACCCTTAACATGGAGTTCTACGGGTCTTGCACCAATAGCACAGCCTCCTGGTAAAGGAATGCGTACTATCCCAAATCTGGTGAGTAAAGCACCAATAGCAAAGAAACTGGCTCTCAGTTGAGAAACCAGATCGTAAGGAGCTTGGGTGGGGTTAATCTCTCGGACATCTATATCTAGAGTGTTGCCATTTTTGGTAATTTTCGCACCTAAAGCTGTTAATATCTGGTTCATGCGCCTGATATCGACTAAATCAGGTACATTACTTAATCGACAGTCTTCAGGACAAAGTAAAGAACCTGCCATTAAAACTAAAGCAGAGTTTTTGGCTCCACTAATGTTAACTGTTCCGTTAAGGGAATTACCTCCCCAGATTTCTAATACAGGTTGAGTCTCCTCGTTGAGGACAGAGGGTTGTGTTATGTTCGATATAGGGCTAATAATCTTATCCTCCAGTTTTGTTATTCTGGGCAATTAAATTGAGTAATAAATAGTATTTAAAGCAGTAATTTAGTTACAACTTTAATACAAGAACCTGACAGATGACGACATATTGCCACCGCTAGAAGATAGAAATTTGTTAAAGCCGATCACCTGCTACATTCTGAATTGGGAATTGCTCCATGGACAATTATCGTATTGACAATAACCCTAAAGTTATTCATAATGGTAGTTTGGTGCTGATGGATAAGCGGAACTGGCGGAATTGGTAGACGCGCTAGATTCAGGTTCTAGTGTTCCTTGGAACATTCGGGTTCAAGTCCCGAGTTCCGCATTCAGCAAGTAAAGTATTACTCTAAAATCAGCTATTCGTCAATAGCTAGTGGCAAATAAAATAATTACTAGCATTAAGAATCCTCTAGTCAAGCAGCTTCGCAAGCTCCACCGCAGTAGGAACAGACGACAGCAAAATCTGTTGTTATTAGAAGGAAACAATACCATCACCACAGCAGTAAACTTAAATTATCCTCTAGCTATTGTTTGTTGTACTCCCGAATGGCAAGAACGTCATCAGCAATTGTCACAAATAATTACCCATCAGGCGCAAAGAGTAGAATTAGTTAGCCCAGAAGTTTTATCAGCGATCGCAACTACCGTAAATCCTGATGGAGTAGTAGCAGTAGCAACTCGTCAAATATTTCAGCAACCTGATGTTATTATCAATCATCTAGGATTATTAGCAGAACGATTACAAGACCCTGGTAATCTAGGGACAATCATTCGTACTGCCGTAGCTACAGGTGTGGAGCGGTTATGGTTAAGTAGAGATAGTGTGGATTTCGATCATCCTAAAGTCTTGAGGGCTTCTGCTGGAGAGTGGTTTCGCTTACCTGTAACAGTAACTGACAATTTAGCCCAAACTATCCAAGAACAGCAAAAGCACAACATTCAAGTTATCGCTACTGTTCCTCAAGCGGGTAAAACTTATTGGGAAATAGACTTGGCTCGTCCTAGTCTGATTCTATTGGGAAATGAAGGGGCTGGATTATCAGAAGAATTAATTGCCTTAGCTGATGAAAAAGTTACCATTCCTCTAGATAACGCAGTAGAATCTTTAAATGTTGCGATCGCAACTGCCTTAATCTTATATGAGGCGAAGAGGCAAAATAGCAATCAGTAAGCAGTTATCAGTAAGCAGTAAACAGTTATCAGTAAGCAGTAAACAGTTATCAGTAAGCAGTAAACAGTTATCAGTAAGCAGTTATCAACAAATAGCAATTAGCAAGTAATGAAAATTCTCCACATAGTACCTTCTGTATCTCTAGTTTATGGTGGGCCTAGTCAAATGGTGTTGGGGCTTTCCCAAGCTTTAGCAGCAGAAGGAGTGGATGTTACTCTCATCACCACTAATTCTAATGGAGATGCAGGACAAGCACCTTTAGATGTTCCCCTTGGGAAAGAAATAGAACAGGATGGTTACAAAGTGATTTATTTTCCTTGTTCTCCGTTTCGTCGCTACAAATTTTCCCTTCCTCTGTTGCAATGGTTAGCAAGGAACGCAAAACACTACGATTTAGCACATATTCACGCCCTTTTTTCCCCTGTCAGCACCGCAGCAGCTACTATTGCCCGTCAGCAAAAGTTACCCTATATTATGCGTCCTTTGGGAACTCTCGATCCTGCGGATTTACAAAAGAAAAAACAACTCAAACAAATTTACGGTTTATTACTAGAAAAACCGAATCTTGCTGGTGCTGGTGCAATTCACTTTACTAGTCAAGAAGAAGCTAAAGTTTCAGAAAGATATGGGACAAATACCCCAGATTTAGTGATTCCCTTGGG
>JASJEK010000112.1 GCA_030064915.1 Xenococcaceae cyanobacterium MO_234.B1 | reverse complement strand
CTTGGTGATGAGACTAGCATGGCTGCTAACGTTTGTGGTCCTGCTTTTGGCTATCTCAAAGCTGGTATCGCATTGCAGCGTCGCGGTATGACTGGTTTATTCACCGCAGCCGAAATTATGCCTCAATTTGTTAAATAATTGGTTTTTATAAACCTTGTAGGGGCGATTTGCGAATCGCCCCTACTGTGGCTGTGCTAGGATCATCTCTGTACAGCTTTCTGTCACAATATGCTATCCATAAGCGATTCAGTTAACTACACTACTGCTAGAAATCAACTAGCGTCTTTATTAGACCGCATTACTGATAACAAAGAAATTATAATTATTAATCGACGCAATAAACCAGATGTAGCTCTTATAGCCAAAGAAGAACTTTCTAGTCTATTGGAAACTCTCTATCTGCTTCGTTCTCCTGCTAACTCTCAAGAACTCTTTAAAGCTTTAGCAGAATCTCAACAAATGGATGAAGCCAACATCGAACCTCAAAGTGTTGCCGATCTATGCGAGGATTTAGGCATTGACAGAGAATAAGGTTTGGTGTCCTATTTTCACTGCAACTTTTCGCCAACAGCTTGTGTGGTGGAGCAAAAAAGATCGTAACAAAGTTAATAAAATTCTGGATTTAGTAGAGGTTGTTTGTCAACAGCCTTTTAAGGGAATTGGAAAACCAGAACCGTTGAAATATTTAGAAGCTAATACTTGGTCAAGAAGAATTGATTTAGAACATAGACTAGTTTATCGAGTTAAGGATAATCGCATCTATTTTCTACAGTGTCGCTATCATTATTAGTTTCTATTTATAGGGTGTCTCTTCAAATTGAATATCAAGGAATATCAAAAAAGCACCATCAATTAAAAATCAAAGTTGCCCAAGATGAAAAAGAAGAGATTAGTAAGATTTTGCAGCAAAAATTAAATCAATCATAAACCTAAAAAAAATATTTATATTACTCCAATAACCAACCAAATAATTCTCCTAAAGTTAACTGAAAAGTCTTAGCAAAATTAGGTACAGGTAAAATATCTGTGGCCACTTCAAAAAATGCAGGTTGTTGTTTAGGAAAATAGACTAACACAGACTTTTCTCTAGGATCGATTAGCCATCCCATTTGCGTACCATTGTGTAAACAATGAAGAATATTTTTAATAACTTTAGTATGGCTTTGATCTGGAGATAAAATTTCAATTGTCCAGTTTGGTGCAGTTTTAAAAGCATCAGCTATCTCCCCATTTTCGTCGCGAGTAATTCTATCCCAAGTAAATACAGTTACGTCTGATACAGTAGAACTTCCGCCGAAAGTACATCTTAATTCAGAAAATGCACGACCAATTTTTTGAGATTTAAGAGCAACGTTAATCGCAGTAGATAGCTCAGTCTGGATTGTACTATGTTTTCCTTTCGGCATTGGTTTTTGAATAATTTTTCCGTCGATATACTCACTGGCGGGTTTGGTTTCTGGTAATGCCAAAAACTCTTCTAAAGTAACCATAGTATAAGTTGAGTTGTATTAATTATTAATTATCAATTATTGAAGGTTATCTTGATTGAATTTTACCTCGATCGCTTATAAGAAGAATTTTTCTGCCACGGAAATTGCATAAAACCTGTCTAGTAAACCTATAGACCCAGTAATACATAATAGTTCAGAGTTAAGGGAAAGATGAAAAGGCTGATTACCTTAGGAGCGATCGCAATCATAACCAATATCACCACAGTAGTAATGATTCAACCTGCTTCAGCACAAATTGTAGAATTCGGATTACTTGCTGGTAGGGCTTTAAATGCTTTATTTAATAAAAAATCAGAACCTGAAATTCCCCCGACTCCTCAACCTCTTCCTGAAAGAAATGTTACTGTAGGAACCGAAAATTTGAATGGCAATAATTTTAATTTCTCTCTATTTCCCGATCTAAGAAATCCTACAGGAAATAATGGAGGACAGTTTACCCCTGTTCCTCAAAATAGGATTATAAATCAGCAATACATCCCCGTTCAAAGAAAGTCCCCTGGTTTTTAGTAATACCAAATCAAAAAAAGTTGGCGACAGATCCCAATGTAGGGGCGAACGGCCGTTAGCCCTTACAGAAATTATGTGTCGTATTCTTTTTTCAAATTGGTATAATTTAATTAAAAATTAACAAGGTGAATAGTAAATGATAAATGTTAAATGTTCAATGATTTAACTAATTCATTAAAAGGTTGCCAATTATCTTCTTCCGTAATAGGTTGCCAAACCGACTCAATAAGAGGACGAATTAAATAGGTTTGGGGATTATGATAATTAAGGCGATCGCCTACTTTTTCCATCTCTTCCTGAGATAATTTATTTAAACATCTATGATATAAATTGCGCCATTGTTCGCTAATTTCAGCAGCAAAAGTAGCATTCTCTAAAATTAAATTACTATCTTCGCGCCAGCCGTAATTAAATCCTTGAGCTAACTCGGCAAAGAAGCCGCCATAACTAATATCACTATTCCGCAATAACTTAATAGTTGCTGTTAATAACTCTTCCGCTTCAGGGGTGAACATTCCATCAAATCCCAATCGCTGTAACATCAATTGTTGATAAGTAGAGTAATAGCAATCATCAAATTGGGCTAATCCTGCTTCTAAATCCGATGCAGAAATTATAGTCCTCAATGTATCTTGCAATATCTCTAAATTTAATTTACAAATAAAAGGCTGATTCCCATAACTGTAGCGTCCTCCATAGTCAAAATAAGCAGCAGTAAACTGGGGGTTATAAGTAGGAATAAAAGCATAGGGGCCATAGTCAAAACTTTCCCCTGTAATAGACATATTATCTGTGTTTAATACACCATGACAAAAACCAGCAGCCATCCATTGGGCAGTTAACCCTGCTACTCTCTCTACCAATTCGGCATAAAATAAAGCATATTTGGCTTCTGTATCGGGAATCTGGGGATAATACACCGCAATGACCCGATCTAGCAGCTTTTTAATTAAATCGGGACGCTTTATATAATGTAGCCTTTCAAAAGTACCAAAGCGAATATGGGAACGGCTAAACCTTATCATCACCGAAGAACGCGTGGGAGATGGTTCATCACCACGCCATAAAGATTCTCCTGTTTCAATCATACTCAAGCACCGAGAAGTACGAACCCCTAGACGATGTAAAGCTTCTGCTGCTAGTACCTCTCTTACACCCCCTTTCAGAGTTAATCTGCCATCCGCAGTACGAGAATAGGGAGTTCGACCCGAACCTTTGGTCCCAAAATCATACAGTTGTCTGTCTGTACCCCTTACCTGTCCATAAAGAAAACCTCTACCATCTCCTAGATAGGGGTTATACTGTCCAAATTGATAACCGTGGTAGCGCAAGGCTAAAAAAGGTCTAATGCCCTGAAATTTGCCAAAAGCCTCAATAAAATGGCGATCGCTTACTAATTCTGGCTCTAAACCAAGAATCGGCAATAGGCGATCATTTCTAAACCGCAAGATATGTTCGGGAAAGTCGGCGGCTGCAACTATATCGTAATAATCTTCTCCCAGATGGTTTTCTACTTCTGGTTCGTATTCGAGATTTAAAAAGGGATTGGGGGCGAGGGATTCACTAAACGCGATCGCAAATTGATTCATCGGTTATTATGGCAGTTTGAAAATTAATGAGTACAAAATTTTTTGTGTTTAGGGACTGGGAATTTAACATTTGCAGTTTAAGGCAAATCACATTATTTAACAATTGTTAACAATAAAAAAAGCATCCTTGGGGATGCTTGGAGTTGTAATCTAAATATCCTTGATTTATCTAAATCCTACTGCTGCTTGCCAAACAAAAGCTAATAAAAGGAAAAATAACGGAATCAAGGGTAAGACATCAACTAAGGGACTAAATGCTTGATAAGCTTCTGGCAATTCCCCCAATAGCATTGCTATTTCCATATATCGCTCTACCTTCCTATTATTTTTTTAAAAGATAGTAGCAATACTATCATGAAAAATGCGCCAACCCTTACGAGCAGACGCACCCTATTAACTAATTCAGAATTTCTGATCTTAGTAAGTTTCTACGTGCCAGCGATGTTCTTTCTTCATCTGCTTGCGGAAAGGAATCCAATCTACATCATGCTTACTAGCAGCAGCACCTAAGGCTTCATCGATCCCGTCTTCCATGCCTTTCAAACCGCAGATATAAGTGTGAGTTTTAGGATTTTGCATCAATTCCCATAGCTTATCAGCGTGTTCGGCAATTCTGTGTTGAATGTACATCTTACCGCCTTCAGAGTTTTGTTGCTCACGGCTGATAGCGTAATCCAAACGGAAGTTATCAGGATATTTTTCCGCCATTGCCTCTAAGTCTTCTTTATAGAGAATGTTAGGAGTTTTAGGAATACCAAAGAATAACCATGCCTTACCTTTGAAGTTATAGTCTGGATTAAGATCTCCTTCTTTAAACATCCGCCAGAGATAAGCACGGAAAGGAGCAATACCAGTACCAGTGGCAATCATGATAATGTTGGCATCTTCATCATCAGGTAAAAGCATTTCTTTACCTACAGGTCCAGTAATTGCTACATCATCTCCTGGTTTTAGATTACACAAGTAAGTAGAGCAAACCCCTTCTACTAACTCCCCTGTTTCCGGATGCTTATACTCTAATTTTCTAACGCATAAGGAGACAGTTTTATCATCTAAATTATCTCCATGACGAGTAGAAGCAATAGAATAAAGTCTTAGCTTGTGAGAATTACCTTTATCGTCAGTACCAGGAGGAATAATGCCAATACTTTGACCTTCTACATAGTGTAAATCTCCACCAGAAAGATCGAAAGTCATGTGACGACAAATACCCACTCCTCCTTCGTCAACTAGATCGTAAATATCTATACACTTACCAATGAAAGGATCTTTAGGACGGTAGATATTAACTGGTACTTTTGTCTTAGCTTTCCCTTGAGTCATTGATTTACTTTTTTTGTTTTGAGTCGGTTGTTGTGCTTCGGATTTACTGACTTCTGGGCTGCTACCATTGCTAAGAGGTTTAATACTGACAATTTGACCGCCCAAACGGTTAATACGTCGCATCTCTTGAGTCATCCGATTGTATGGCACAGTGATAAATGTACTACCACTGCTGCGAATCGCATAGTTCAAGTTGCTGTTAGTATTTTGAGATAAGCCAACTACTTCAAACACAAACACACGATTGTTGTATTGTGTAATATTAGAAGTCCCTGTCGTGCTCGAATTATACATTACTTCTATATATCCTCCAATTTAAAATCAGGCTAAAAATGCCCCTTGTATCAGAATTTACCGAAAACAACACCCTAGATCAAATACATTGGGTGAGAATTTCGATCGCTCTGGCTAGATTATGGTGCATTAATAGCCTATCATTGGAAGGCTATACCTACTCAAAAGAAGATACCTCTCTTAGTGATGGTTAGACCAGAAGGGCAGTAATTGTCCATTAGATCAAGATTATCAAAACTAAACCGTTTAAATTGTTACAACGAAGTCAGTTTTAGTTTTTCTTAAGCCTCAATTTTAATCACGACTTTACTCTTGTAGAGTGGGATAGCTTCTGGTAAGATTCTTCAAAGTTAGTAGTTAGTGTTAAATACTTACTTAATCAGTCCTCAGTCAAGTCTTACAACCACCTAATCTTGATGTGGTTCACTGCTTTTTTCTAAAATAAGACAAAAAAAAAGCTTTAAATTTACAGCTAGATTAATGAGATAATTTGACTTGGACTTGAATAATAACTATGGGTTAAATCATTTTTGTAAAAGAGGGAAACTATGACTGCTGATTTTGACCGAGTGGTACTCATTGGAGTAGCAGGAGACTCTGGATGTGGTAAATCGACTTTTCTGCGCCGTTTGACAGATTTGTTTGGCGAAGAGTTTATGACTGTTATTTGTTTAGACGACTATCATAGTCTAGATCGTAAGGGGAGAAAAGCAGCAGGTGTTACAGCTTTAAACCCTAAAGCCAATAATTTTGATTTGATGTACGAGCAAATCAAAGCTCTTAAAGAAGGCAAAGCTATTGATAAACCAATTTATAATCACGAAACAGGAGAACTCGATCCTCCAGAAAGAATTGAACCTAATAAGGTTGTAGTTATTGAAGGATTACATCCTATCTATGATGAGAGAGTCCGTGGCTTATTAGACTTTAGTGTATATTTAGACATTAGCGACGAAGTAAAAATTCAGTGGAAAATCCAACGAGATATGGCAGAAAGAGGTCACACCTATGAAGATGTGTTAGCCTCAATCAATGCTAGAAAGCCTGACTTCAGTGCTTACATCGAACCACAGAAAGAGTTTGCTGATGTAGTCATTCAAGTCTTACCTACTCAGTTAGTAAGTGATAAAGAAAGTAAGCTATTAAGAGTTCGTTTAATTCAAAAAGAAGGTGTGGAAAACTTCGAGACTGTCTATCTATTTGATGAAGGCTCTACTATTGACTGGAGACCTTGCGGACGTAAACTAACTTGTTCATATCCTGGTATTAAGATGTACTATGGCCCAGATAGCTTTATGGGTAATGAAGTTTCTATCCTAGAAGTAGATGGTCAATTTGATAATCTAGAAGAAATGATTTATCTCGAAAGTCATCTCAGCAAAACTGGTACTAAGCACTACGGAGAAATGACAGAATTACTCCTAAAACATAAGGAGTATCCAGGTTCTAACAATGGTACTGGTTTATTCCAAGTATTAGTAGGACTAAAAATGCGTGAAACTTACGAAAAACTCACAGAAGTTAAAGAAGCCGTTGCAGTATAAGTTTTGATTAACGACTGAAGTATTTTTTTGATAATTTACGATAGTAAGAGCTATTAATAGCTCTCTTTTTTTTATAACTATATTGAATTATGACTTGTTTATTGCCGACAATTATCGCCCTGGATTTTGATGGGGTAATCTGTGATGGTTTGAGAGAATATTTTGCCACTACCAAACTAGCTTATGAGCAAATTTGGCAACAAAAGCCTGAACAGAACTTAGAGGAACTAGAAATAAGTTTTTGTAAACTACGTCCTGTAATTGAAACTGGTTGGGAAATGCCAGTTTTATTACGAGCTTTAATCCTGGGAATAGATGAATCAGAAATACTAACATCTTGGAATTTAGTTAAAGAGCAAATAGTTACAACTGAAAAATTAGAAACTAAGGTAATTAGTAAAACTTTAGATTCTGTTAGAGATAATTGGATTACTAATGATTTAAGTGGCTGGTTAGAATTACATCGTTTTTATCCTGGTCTTTTAAAAGTATTAGCCAAAATTATTAGCTCTTCTAGTGAACTGTATATAATTACAACCAAAGAAGGCAGATTTGTTCAACAACTATTACAGCAGCAAGGAATTGCAATAGCAAGAGATTATATTATTGGCAAAGAATCAAAACGTCCCAAGTATGAAACTCTCAGATTATTAAGAGATAGCAGCCAAAACACTGATGTAAGTTTTTGGTTTGTAGAAGATAGATTACCAGCCCTGCAACTGGTCAAACAGCAACCAGACTTAAAAACGATGATCGAGTTATTTCTAGCTGACTGGGGATATAATACTGAACGCGATCGCAAAATAGCCTGGGAAGACCCAGATATTGAACTAATCTCCTTAGAAGAATTTAACCAAAAATTTACACCTGTAAAATTTTAGGTTTTTCCCTAAAGAATCGCCATATTCAACTGCGTTTTATGATTAATATAACTTTAAAATAAATTAATAATCTAGGTGAAAATTCACAATCCAGCGTGAGTTCGACGAAGCCAACTCGCGCGTTCTGATAGCAATTAAAAATCGCCTGGGGGAGAAGGGGGCTTTATGAATTGTATTGTATGTATATCTAAGTTAAATCATTGTGCTTTGAAGCCCCCGAACCACGCTCGTCAACACGGTGGTTTGATATGCTGAGGTTTCCTCAGCATCCGTGGAGGGGGGACTTTTAACAACATCATCAAATGTTTTAATCCCTAAAGATAAGGACAAGACTGACGGGGTTTCCCCGTCAGCGAGAGGGTGTCCGTAAACTAATTGAAGTCCCCCTTCCACCCCACACCGTCAAAAAACTACAATTTGTCGAATTTGGATGGTGGTTAGATATCCTTGAAACCCTCATTCTTTCGTTAAAAAAATCATAACTCCGAATTCCGAACTCACGTAATCCAGATAGATTTTCCTGGCAAAAAACAGATATTTTGTTCCTAGTTTGTTACTTTTTTTTGTTTAAGCTTACTTATACCAAGGTAAAGGATAGATGTATAAAAAAGCTTTAATAGTTTTTGAAATCCAATGAATACCAGTAAAAAAACAGTCTTGCTGTTTCAATCATCTAAGTTTCAAGCTGAGATATGGCGTTTTGTTCTCTGGGAACACAATATTGTTGTAATCTGGGAAGAAAATTGCACTAATGAACAGTATACTGCAAATTACTTTAAAACACTAGAATTAAAACCAAATTTACTAATAATAGATTTAAAAATAGATAATGTCTATGAAATTTGTCGATGTTTTCATCAATATCATTCTTCATCAAAGATTATCTTAACTACGGATACCCAAGATGGATATTCATCTGCTATTCATCGATGGGCAGTAAATCAAGGAGTAGATGAACTGTTGATTAATTTTCAAAAGGAAAATTTATTCTCTAGTATAATCACTAATATTAATTCTGTCCTCAAACTTTTAGACTGCCCTCCTGCTCAACCAGAAAGTTTGGCAAGAGCATTAGACTCTCTTGGACAAAAAAATTTCGCCATACCCCAAGGAGCAAGTCAGTTACAACATCCAAATCCAAGCATATCTATTCAAAACCTAGAGAGAACAACAGATAAAACCATCTCTCCTATGGTTCTCATGAGCTTTGTTCTAGTTCCTCTTTTGATAGTCACCCTCATATTGGATGGAAGTACTTTGTTTTTAGTTTCTCCAATGCAAGGAATTCAACGTAAAATCCTAGCTCATAGTAACCAACAGAAGAAAAGTAACAACACAAAGATTAGTACTATAGGAGAAGTAAACAATATACCTCAGGGAATATTTAATTATGGTGGTAGTACTACCTGGGTTCCAATTCTGAATATAGTAAACTCCAAAATAACCCAGGAATATCCTGAATTTAATTTACGTTATTTGCCAGCTATTGATGCCACACCTGGTTCGGGGACAGGTATTAGTATGTTGCTAGAAGGGGAACTAGATTTTGCTCAATCATCTCGCTCGATCAAGCCAGAAGAACATATCCTTGCCCATCAGCAGGGCTTTACCCTCAGAGAATATCATGTAGCTATTGATGCTATTGCAATTGCTGTTCATCCTTCTCTACAAGTATCAGGTTTGACAATAGAACAGTTAAAGAAAATCTATTTAGGTCAGATTACTAATTGGAAGGAAGTAAATGGTCCTGATTTAAAGATTGTACCTTTCTCTCGAAGAGAGCAACATGGAGGTACACCCCATTTTTTCCGCCATCATGTATTGCATGACCAGCCTTTTAGTAACAATGTCAAGTATGTTTATTCAACTACGGATGCATTGAAGCAGATTAAACAGACACCAGGAGGTATTTATTATGCTTCTGCACCAGGAATTGTAACTCAGTGTACGGTTAAATCTTTGCCCATAGCTAGTAAAAACGGAGAATTTATCCCTCTTTACCTTCCGCCAGCAGTATCTCCAGAAAATTGTCCCCAAGAGCGTCATCAAATTAACATTGCAGCTATTGAAAATGCTACTTATCCTCTTACTCGTTATTTATCTGTCATAGTTAAACAAGATGAAGGTCGAGCCCAGAAGGCTGGGGAAGCTTATACCCAACTACTACTTACCAAACAGATGCAGAAATTGATTGAAGAAGCAGGATTTGTTCCCATAAATTAACGTGAGTTCGGAGTGACAGAACACTAGAATGTTACACTATAATTTAGCTTTCATTGTTCATTGGTTATTGATTTTTATCCCAGTTCCAAAATTATTTACGATTGATATATCATATCCAAAAATGGTCTAAAAAAGAGCAGGATGATGCTGAATAATATCAAACTTTTGCTTGAAGCTTGTCAAGAATTAAATATTAATTATGAAATTCTGCATCGCCATCAAAATCTAGTCCGAATCAAGCTCAAACAAAAATATTATTACTTTGTAAACTATACTACGCCTTTTAATAGTAAGCCAATAACAGAGATATTTAAAGACAAAGAATATACTTATGAATTGTTAAAAAATAAAATCACAATGCCAAAGACAATTGGCTTTCTTTCACCTTTTTGCGATGAAAAATATAAAATATATTTGGACTTTAAAAGTATTGAAGCTATTGAAAAGAAAATAGTCAAGGAATTTGAATTACCAGTAATTATCAAAAGAAATCGTGGTTCGTCTGGAAAGAACGTATTTTTATGCAAAAACGAAGAGGAAATAGAAGACTATATAAACAGAATATTCAATATTAACAATAAAGATTATGACTATGTTGCTCTTGCTCAAGAATATATTCACATTGTTCACGAATATAGAGCCATATTTTTTGCTCAAAAACTGGTTTTATTATATGAGAAAGATAAATCCGATGCTCAATATATTGGAAACTTAAGTCCTTTGCACTGGGAGGGGGCAAAAGCACGGCGCATAACTAATTTAAATATTATCTCTAATATACAGAACTTTGTTCAGCCAATTTTTCAAGAATTACCAGTAAATTATGCTGGTTTTGATATAGCCATAGATAAGAATGGAACCTATTGGTTAATTGAAATAAATTCAGCTCCAAACTATGACATATTTATTCGAGATAATGACCCAAGAATTATAGTAAAAATGTTTCAAGAGATGTTAAAAAGTTTGACTTTTCATTAAATATTCATATTCACTTAGGAATGAGAACTATAGCCCTACAAATTTAGGTTAGGACAAATCAATTTCTGTAAGGGCTTTTCGCGAAAAGCCCCTACTTTAAATCCTATGTCCTAACCTTCTGACGTATTGCTATAAATAACTTACGTTACCTTAGTTGAATTTCTTGGCTTAAAATTTAAGTCCGTTTAAACGGATTTAGAAAATCAGACAGAGAATTTATTGAATTTATTCTCTGTCTATTGACAATGAAATAACTCTGCAATACTATTGCAGTTTTTGTACTAGTGCAACTAATTGATTAAAAGATTGAGTTATAGCCATAGACTGTTGGGAAATTCCCTCGGCAATACTTGCTACTTCTTGAACTGAATCTTTAGCCAATGTTGAACTTTGTCTTTGATTTTCTACGGACTTAGAAATATTTTCAACGAGGCTACTCATCTGGTTATTTAGAGCAACAACTCGGTCTAGCTTTTGACGAACTGTTTGAAATTCTCCCACTCCACTGATTAGTTGTTGTGTTCCATTATCAAGAGCAATTGTTTTCTCTCTAACTTCGGTTTTGATATTGGCAAATAAGGGTTCAACTTTCGCTGTAGCTTCAAATAGCTCCTGCATCAAAGAAAAAATGGTATCAGATAAATTAATAAGAGAATTTTGATTGTCCTCCTCAATCTGACTACGATTTACGGCTCTAGTGATGCTCATGGATTGCTGAACTATTTGCTTGCTCAAATCTTTGATCGTGTTGACGGTTTCAGAAAGCTTTTGGCAAGAACTACTCAGATTGTCAAATCCCGCCCCAACATTTTGAACTGTGCGTTGAATATTTGAGATGCTATTTACAGCACGCTCTAAACTTTCTTGGCTACTTTGTAATGCTAGGTCATTTTGTTGCTCTTGGAACTTGACCTGTTGAGTATTTAAAGCTATGGCACTGAAGGAATCAGCAACTTCTTGAATTTGATGCAGAACCTTAATTGTAGTTTCAGATTGACGCATAGCTTCCTGAGAAAGAGTCTGATAAGCATCTCCATTTTCCGCAAGTATCTTAACTACTTGATGTTTGAGGGCTGCTGTTTGCTCGTATTGCTGATGGGACGCTTGATTACTTGTCTTAGTGGATTGCTCTAGTTGTTCCAGCAGTTTAGCATTGTCGAGGGCAAATCCCACTTGGGTGGCAATTTGAGCTACCCAACGAATTTCAGGTTGCTGCCATTGACGAGTATCAGAACATTGGTGAGCAACTAGTAAGCCGAATAGTTTTCCTTCGTTAATAATTGGTGTTACTAAATTAGCTTTTACCTCTAGCTGCTCTAGCTGCTCAATGTAACAGCTTGTCAAGCCTGAGGTGTAAATGTTGCTCCACGCCCTCACTCGACCGTTGCGGTACTGAGCCAGATACCGGGCTTCAAAACAAGGATCGTTAATTACTCTACCCTGGGCTCTTGTCCAACCAGCAGCTACGGATTCGGCGACAATCATGCCATAATTATCTTGGTTGAGGCTATAAACCACAACACGATCGCAATTTAAAATTCGACGTACTTCCTGAACGCTAGTTTTGAGAATATCCCCTGTATGAAGTGAATGACGAATATGGTGAATCGCATCGGTAAAATAGTCGGTCCACTTACTTTCGGTTTCTACCTGCTGGGTTAGTCGTTGGGCATCAGCTAAGAGTTTGGCATTGTCGAGGGCAAATCCCACTTGGGTGGCAATTTCACTCAGCCAACGAATTTCAGGTTGCTGCCATTCACGGGGATTAGAACATTGGTGAGCTACCAGTAAACCAAAGAGTTTTCCTTCGTTAATAACAGGGGTGACTAGATTGGCTTTGACCTCTAATTTTTCTAGTTGCTCGATGTAACATGGACTCATGCCCGATTCTCTAATATTGTTCCAGGCTCGGGCGCGACCATCAAGATACTTTTGTCGATAAGTAGGTTCAAAGCAGGGGTCGTCTATCTTTTTACCCAAAGCTCGCGTCCAGCCAGGGGAGACTGATTCGGCGATTACCGTACCATAGCGAAGATTCTGGTTGAGACTATACAGTACCACCCGATCGCAATTTAAAATTCTTCGGACTTCCCTCACGCTAGTTTGGAGAATATCCTCTGTTTTCAGAGAATGACGAATATGGTGAATCACATCGGTAAAATACTCGGTCCACTTACTTTCGTCGTCTATCTGCTGCCGTAGTTCTTTGGCATCAGCTAATACTTGGGCATTGTCGAGAGCAAATCCCACTTGTGTAGCAATGTCAGTCACCCAACGGATTTCAGGGTGCTGCCAATCACGGGTATTAGAACATTGATGAGCTACCAGTAAACCAAATAGTTTTCCTTCGTTGACAATTGGCGTTACTAAATTAGCTTTAACCTCTAGCTGTTCTAGTTGCTCAATGTAACAGCTCGTAAAGCCCGACTCATAAATGTTGCTCCACGCCCTCACTCGACCGTTGCGATACTTGTCGAGATACTTGGTTTCAAAGCAGGGGTCCTTGATGACTTTTCCCTCTGCCCTCGTCCAACCAGGAGCTACAGATTCGGCGACAATCATGCCATAATTATCCTGGTTCATGCTATAAACCACAACGCGATCGCAATTTAAAACTCGTCTTACTTCTTCCACAGTCACTTCGAGAATATCTTCTTGGTGGAGAGATTCTCGAATATAACGAGTCGCATCGGTAAAATATTTAGTCAGTTTAGCTTCGTTTTCTAACTGATTTTGTAGTTGCTTGGCATCACCTAATAGTTTGGCGTTATCGAGGGCAAATCCAACCTGAGTAGCAATTTGGGCTACCCAGCGAATTTCAGGCTCTTGCCAATCCCGGGTATCAGAACATTGATGAGCAACCAGTAAGCCAAATAGGTTTCCTTCGTTGATAATTGGGGTTACTAAATTGGCTTTAACCTCTAGCACCTCTAGCTGCTCAATGTAACACCTCGTTAAGCCTGAGGTGTAAATGTTGTTCCAAGCCCTCACCCTACCGTTGCGGTACTGGTCGAGATATTTGGCTTCAAAACAAGGATCGTTAATTACTCTACCCTGGGCTCTCGTCCAACCAGCAGCTACGGATTCGGCGACGATCGTGCCATAATTCTCTTGGTTCATGCTATAGACCACAACGCGATCGCAATTTAGCACCCGCCGTACTTCTTTAACGCTGGCTTTTAAGATATCTTCCTTGGTTATAGATTGACGAATATATTGAATCGCATCAGTGAAATGTTGATTCCATTTACCGTCACTCTCGACTAATTGTTGTGGTTCTTCTTGAACGGTTTCGGCAAAAATTTTATTGTATTCGAGCATAAGACCTACTTGACTAGCGATTTCAGTTATCCAGTTAATTTCTTCTTCTTGCCAATTACGAGTGTCAGAACACTGATGGGCGATTAATAAACCAAATAGTTGACCTTCATTAATAATCGGGACAACTATTTTGGCCTTTACTTCTAAAGCTTCTAATTGTTCGAGGTAACAGGGAGTCGCATCTTCCCAATAGACATTATTCCAAGCGCGGACTCGACCCTGACGATATTTCTCTGTATATCTAGCTGCAAAACAGGGGTCGTCTATGGTTTTACCCAAAGCCTTAGTCCATCCAGCAGCAACGGATTCAGCTATTATTACGCCATAATTATCATAATTATCTCCATCTAGACTGTACACGACAACGCGATCGCAATTAAGTAACTGACGTACTTCTTCTACTGTTGTGTTTAGAATAGCTTCTTGCCCCTGCTCATTAGCTATCTTGTCCTTGACATCAGCAATCAATTTACTTCTATCCTCCTGAATTTCTGTTTTCTGCTCCGTAGGTTTAAAATTTCCTTTGCCGTTGTGGTTTTGTTGTCGTTCCATTGTTGAGAAATTTGAGTTCTGTTCCCTGCTCTGACCGGCAGGGAACAGAACTTGGTTCGAGTCCTTGAACATCACCTGTTTAGGCGAGTTACTCTGACCCTGTGCTGTCTGTTCTGGGAAATTAGAATCTTGTGACGAAGTCGAAGCAGACTCCCAAGGAGGCGGTTGGTGAGGCGACCTCCCTAACTCTAGACCCCCTTTAAGCCCCCCCTGTCTTGGTGCGAGTTCTATTGGCTCGGAAGCTAACTCGGGGTCATCCTGCTTTGACTGGCGGGGAACGGATAAGTTTTTAGCTTTGGCAAGGTTGGAGATAGCGAAGCCTACTGCGTTTGCTCTCTCTGTCAAAATCTGGACTGCTTCAGAATACCAAGTTTGGGGTTGAGAGCATTGATGAACAACCAACAAAGCCAATAATTTATCTTCGACAGCAATCGGCGCGAGGACCAAACTCTTAATCCCATGCTTTTCTAGGTCTTCTAAGTCAGTTTTACTTACTTCTGCTGTGTAAATATCTTCTATGACTACCGGCAGACCATAGCAGTACATCTCTAAGTACTCCCATGCTAAAAAAGGATCTTTAATTGTTTTTCCTAAAATAGAAGGATATTTGGCATCAACAGATTCTGCTAATACTAATGCTTTGGGTAATTCCCTGGCACTGTAAACAATTACGCGATCGCACTTTAGGGTTCTTCTAGTTGTTTCAACAGTAAACTTTAAAAGTTCTTTGAGATTTGGATCATTGCTGAGTTTTAAATCAAGAGATTCAGTCATCAATTTGGTAGATCGCTTCTAAAATTATCAAGAATTGTTTTCAATAAAACTTATCAAGCCGTTTCATAAACTCCTTTGTGTAATGGCAAGGCTCTGGAAATCATTTCTGTATAATTACTTAATATTTGTTACATATAGTTTAATATAAATCCATCAAATAAATCAAAATTTACGTATATTTACTTATGCCATGTAGGTGGGTGTAATTCAATAAAAAATAGTGATAACCGAGTGTCGGGTGTCGGGAACAATTTTACAGTCAGGTTTTATCAATTATTCCCCCTACCTACTTATGTATTGTTAGCAATATCTTATGGAAAATCCTAAAAGTAATAGTAAAGGTAAACTGACTTTAATAGCTGTAGCTATGGCAGCTTTTGTAGCTCTAGTATGGTCGGCAGGGCTTATCGGCAAGGGAATTTGGCAATTGTTCCAACTCTCCAGTACTCAAACTTCGGAAAATGGCAAATATGTTCCCGATTTTGCTCGCGTGCCCAATGTCACAACTGGAGTTTTCAACTATGGTGGCAGTACTGCTTGGGCTCCTCTCCGTCTAGCGGTAGATTCGGTGATTCAATCAGAGCGACCCGAATTACGATTACGCTATATTCAACCGCAGAAAGAACTTCCAGGCTCTAGCCCAGGAATCCAAATGTTGCTGGCAGGTCAACTGGCTTTTGTGCAGTCTTCCCATCCTTTAAGTTCAGAAGAATATGAGCTAGCTAGACAAAAGGGTTTGAACCTCAAACAAGTGCCTGTGGCTGTCGATAGTATTGCTGTAGCCGTTCATCCTCAACTCAATATTCCTGGTTTAACCCTAGAGCAACTCCAAGCAATTTATACAGGCAAAATTGTTAATTGGCGAGAGGTAGGTGGCCCAGAATTAGCAATTACAGCCTATTCTCGTCCTCCCAGCACTGGAGGAATGGTTGATTTTTTTAGTTCTAAGATTCTTCGCAATCAAGAGTTTGGTTCAAATGTCCAATTTGTGCCCACAACTACTCAAGCTCTTCGTCTACTAGGGAATAATCCTGGGGGAATTTACTATGGTTCTGCCCCAGCAATTGTTCCCCAATGTACAGTTAAACCATTGCCTCTGGGTGAGAAAGAAGATGACTTGGTTGCTCCTTATCAAAAGCCTTTAGTGTCTCCTTCTGACTGTCCCCAGCGACGCAATAAATTAAACATCAAAGCATTGCGTACTGCCCAATATCCTTTAACTCATTATCTATACGTAGTTTTTCTCCAAAATGAAGCCGATAAATCACAAATTGGTCAAGCTTATGCCAATTTCTTGTTGACCCCTCAAGGTCAAAAGCTGATATCCAAAACTGGCTTTATTCCCCTCGATTAATCTTCAGTGACTTACCCGACGCTCTCAAAAACCCCACTATAGCCCTACAAATTTAGGTTATATCAAATTACTTTAAATATGCTATATATCAATCTCGGTGTTTCCGTATCTCCGCCTCAATCATCTGTAGCAATCTTAAAGGGAAATGATATTAGGACAAATCAAATTCTGTAAGGGCTTTTCGCGAAAAGCCCCTACTTTAAATCCTATGTCCTAACCTTCT
>JASJEK010000111.1 GCA_030064915.1 Xenococcaceae cyanobacterium MO_234.B1 | reverse complement strand
GGTCGGGGAAGGGGGCTTGTTAGAGCTTTGCGGGATGCAAGCTCCCGCAACTCCTCTAACTTCGTTAATTTTATGTTTATGAATCCGACAGTTAACTGTTTGTTCTAGCCCCCCGCGCAATGGAGCTTCTATTGCCCCGTGCCTTAAGGTTCATATCCATAGATTAAAGATTAAAGCTCCAGCAAGCGCTCCGCTCCGCACCGGAGGGGCTGTCTCTTGAATCGAATTCAAGACGGCGGCTCGCTTGCTGCCGAGGTTTCCTCGGCAGTTGCCGCCTCAGCAAGTATCGCCCCGTTCGTTAAGGGCGCGGTGTAACGCTGACTTTTGACGCTCTTCTGGAGTAAGGAAGACGATGTATTTCTTTTTTGGCATGGGACTGGCTTGTTGAGGGAATATCTTTTTCCTAGAATACTTCCTCCCTGTCTGTCCCTCAACTTAAAATTGTCAGAGCACTAGTCTCTCAAGATTGATTTGATGGATAGGAGAAAGGAATACAAGTTATCATTCAATGCTAAGTACGCCATTACGTAAGGCTTTTATAAACCCTCATCTTGCCAGCTATACTTACCAATACTGACTTTAACCCAACCCCGTTTGCCTGCACCCTTAATCAAGCAGTCGCTAAAAGCAGCATAGGCTCTTTTTTTAGTATCCCCTTCCAGTCCATCTGGATAATAGTATTTCACAACATCTTCGGCAGTAATTACTTTAGGATAATATTCCTGCAAACAGAACGCTACAGCATTAACGACAGTTTCATGAGAAGCTAATTTCTCAGAGTAAGGTAATCTAGATGATGGTGCCTTAGTTGATTTTTTAGCTTTGTTAGTCTTTTTTTTCTGAGTTGGCTTTTTCGTTTTTGCAACTCTGGTAGCCGTACTCTTAGTTTTGGCAACTCTGTTACCAGTGCTCTTAGTTTTTGCAGCTTTGGTAGCAGTACTCTTAGTTTTACGATTGTTCTTAGGCGAGCCTCCAGTAATCGATTTAGAATCTTCTGACTCAGACTTCTCAGCATCAGTAGTTGTTTTTTCTACCTGTTTTTCTGGCTTTGGTTCAGAAGTTGTAACTTCGGATTTGTCTTCTAATGGGGTAATTATTACAGTTTCATTGACCAGTTTCCCATTGACATTACTGCTAAATTCTTGGTTGACTGATTCTGTTGTTAAGGGATTTAATAAGGCTTCAATACTTGCCAATTGTTTTTCGGCAGCTTCAGCCTCAGCAGAATGTTGTTCTAGTAATTTTTGATGGTAATCGATTGAGGAACGATGAAAATCAGCTAACTCTCGATAATAATTGACCAGATCGGTTAAAGCTTGTTGAGCAACAACTGGTGTTGATGGTGCTTGTGGCGGTTGCAGGTTTTTTTGAGGAGTAGAAATTACCATTGCTTTAATTCTCTTTTAAGGTATTTAATCGTTTAATCAAATTACTGTATTTTCCTATACAGCGTTACTTAATATTATTCTATTAGACTTTTACGCCAGTGGCACTAAATAAATTTGATTTAACGTCTTGCTGGCATTGGCTTTTTATAACAGCTCCTGCTCCTCAGGAAATTTAAGAGTTACAAAATCGAATTCCGCAACCGCCCCCTCCCCTTGTAAGCCCTGTCCAACCGCCATGTTGACCCTTTCTGAACAAATTAGTTCTACTATGACTGCAATGGCATTGTTAAGTAGTCGGGCAAAATTAAATTCATCGTTGAAGATTGGGGAAAGGGGCGCTTCGGGGGAGACATATCCTCTCCAGATAACTGTTATTCCTCAACGCGGTGATTGGATATGCTGGGGTTTCCCCAGCATCCGTGGAAAGGGGCTTCATTAGATAAGGTCTGTGAATCATCATCAGTCAACTCTGTTTTTAAGCCCCTTCCACCACCGCCAAAAGTTAACTAAAAATCTCCCCCGAGGCGCGGGGAAAAGGAAACAAAATGTGTAATTAATTTTGCTTAGATACTTAGTTATTCCCGAACTCAAACTAAGCGATCGCTGTTTGTTTAGCAATCAAGAAATTGGCTTAGTATCAGTATGTATTGATTAATCTTAAATCTGTTTTATATGCCACGAAAAGTTATTATTGCTTCTGATGCTCAGATTGTAGTCGATGCTGGTGCTGCCGTAGCTAATCGCGGAGGTAATGCGGTTGATGCAGCCATTGCCACAACTCTGAGTTCCATGTGTACTAACTTAGGAATTATTGCCCCTGGTGCCAGCGGGTTTATCACTATTTGGCGCAAGGGAGAAAACCCGATTGTCATCGATGCCTATGCAGAGATGCCTGGACGAGGACTGGATTCGGTCAAGTTTGGCAGTGGCATGAAAGAGGCATTTTTTGATTACGGTGGTGGGACGACTACAATGGTGGGCTATGGTTCTGTAGCTACTCCTGGAATGTTTGCCGGTTTGAGTTTAGCTGCGGAAAAATATGGGAATCTTCCTTGGTCAGAAGTAGTTGCTCCTGCACAACAACAAGTAGCAAGAGGGTTTCCTGTCTCTCCAGTGGCAGCAGAATACTTTTCCTATACTCATCAAGTTATTTTTGGCTGGCATCCCGATAGTTATCGAGTCATCCATAAAGCTGATGGTAGCTATTTACAGTTAGGAGATCTGGTTCAGCTTCCTGAACTGGCTCAGAGTTTACAGCTTATCGCCGAGGACGGAGTCGGTGTTTTATATGGTGGAGAGTTAGGAGAGAAAATTACCGCCGAAATTCAAGCCAATCAGGGATTGCTCACTCTGGAAGATTTAGCTCAATATCGGGCTATAGAGCGATCGCCTATTCTGATTAATTTCGGAGATTGGGAAATTGCCACTAATCCTGCTCCCGCGGTAGGTGGAGCCTGTTTGGCAGCAATGCTGTTGTTAATGGATAAGCCCTCGCTGCATCAATGGAATGCAGCAACAGTAAGAGAAATAGCTGAGATTCAACAGGCAGTATTGCAATATCGCAGTAACTATTTAGAAGGGGCAAGTGAGTCAATAATTGAGCAACAAGCAGCCCATTTACTAGAAATGGCAGCTAAAGATGATTGGCAACAGTTAACTAAATCCCCTTCCACGATTCACATCTCAGCAGTAGATAGTGATGGTTTAGCTTGTTCGATCTCTGCCTCCTCTGGATATGGTTCGGGGGTAATAGCTGGAGGTACAGGTTTATGGCTGAATAATTCTTTAGGGGAAATTGAGTTACATCCCCAAGGTTTACATGACTTGTCTCCAGGTACTCGCCTCACTTCCAATATGGCACCTACAGTCTGTCGGCGCTCCGATGGCACAGTGCTGGCAATTGGTTCTCCTGGAGCATCCCGTATTACTACGGCGATCGCACAAGTCTTATTTAATTTTATTAGTTTAGATCTACCTCTAGAGCAGGCAATATCTCATCCTAGATTACACTTTGAAGTTTTTAACGATACTCCTGTGATCGCTTTTGAAACTGGGTTAAAGGTAGATGCCCTAAATTTAACCAGTCGTCAATTTGAGGGTCTGTCAATGTATTTTGGCGGAGTTCAAGCTGCATTGGGTCATCCTACTGATGGTTTGACTGCTGCTGCTGATCCTCGTCGTACTGGAGGAATTGCCTGGGGTGAGAACTAAGGTGAGTTGGGAGTTGGGAGTTCGGGAAAAATGGCGTGTTAGTTGTTAATCAAGACTAGCTGAGGCCGTGTGCAACTTATTCGGAAATGAGTAGCTCAAATTGAAGCGGGTCAAGGGAGTTGCGATCGCAAATTATTCTATGTTGTTTGATAATAACAAATGGTGACAATAAAATCCAGATTTAAGGATAGGGCTTAAAATTATGAGTTATCGGATGAATCGTCGTGCTTACGCAGATACCTATGGCGCAACAACAGGCGATCGCGTAAGATTAGCAGATACGGAATTATTTATTGAGGTAGAACGGGACTATACTACCTACGGAGATGAGGTAAAGTTTGGTGGGGGAAAGGTTATCCGCGATGGAATGGGACAGTCTCCCATATCTAGAGAAGATGGGGCAGTAGATACAGTAATTACCAATGCTTTAATCTTAGATTGGTGGGGCGTTGTCAAAGCAGATGTGGGGATTAAAGACGGGAAGATATTTAAGATCGGGAAAGCAGGAAATCCCTATATTCAAGACAATGTTGATATTATCATTGGGGCTGCTACAGAAGCTATTGCAGGGGAAGGAATGATTCTTACTGCGGGGGGTATTGATAGTCATATTCATTTTATCTGTCCCCAACAAATTGAAACTGCGATCGCTTCTGGCCTTACTACTATGATAGGTGGTGGTACAGGCCCAGCAACAGGGACTAATGCTACTACTTGTACTCCTGGGCAATGGCATATCTGGCGGATGTTACAAGCTGCCGATGCTTTCCCGATGAATTTGGGCTTTTTAGGTAAGGGAAATAGTGCCAAACCAGAAGGATTAATCGAACAAGTCAAGGCTGGGGCGATGGGATTAAAACTCCATGAGGACTGGGGTACAACTCCTGCTGCAATTGATACCTGTCTTTCTGTGGCAGATGAATATGATGTCCAGGTAGCTATTCACACTGACACCCTTAACGAGGCAGGTTTTGTAGAAAATACCATCGCTGCGTTTAAAAACCGCGTCATCCATACCTATCATACAGAAGGTGCAGGAGGCGGACACGCCCCCGATATTATTAAGGTGTGCGGACAGAGTAATGTGTTACCTTCTTCAACTAACCCCACTCGTCCCTTTACTGTTAATACTTTAGAAGAACATCTGGATATGTTGATGGTGTGTCACCATCTGGATAAAAGCATTCCTGAAGATGTAGCTTTTGCCGAGTCTCGAATTCGTCGAGAAACTATTGCAGCCGAGGATATCTTACACGACTTGGGTGCATTCAGTATGATTGCTTCCGACTCTCAAGCTATGGGAAGAGTGGGAGAAGTGATTATTCGCACTTGGCAAACCGCCCATAAAATGAAACTACAGCGGGGTATTCTTCAGGGGACTGAGGGAGATTCAGATAACTTCCGTGCAAAACGCTACATTGCTAAATACACCATTAATCCTGCCATTACCCATGGCATTGCTGATTATGTAGGCTCAATAGAAGCAGGAAAACTCGCCGATCTCTGTCTCTGGAAACCTGCCTTTTTCGGTGTTAAACCAGAATTAGTAATTAAAGGAGGTGCGATCGCCTGGTCGCAAATGGGGGATCCTAATGCTAGTATCCCAACACCCGAACCTGTATATATGCGTCCTATGTTTGGTAGTTTTGGTGGTGCGATTTCTGCTACTTCTCTAACCTTTATTTCTCAGGCTAGTTTAAAATCAGGAATTCCCGAACAAATTGGCTTACAACATTCTGCTGTTGCTGTTAGTAATACTCGCAATTTAAGCAAAGTAGATTTAAAATTAAATGCAGCTACACCTAATATTGAAGTGAATCCTGAAACTTATGAAGTAAGAGCCGACGGGGAACTTTTGACCTGCGAACCAGCATCGGAATTACCTATGGCGCAAAGGTATTTCTTGTTTTAGGTTTATTTGTAGGGATAATTACTCAATTAATTGTCCCTATTTTTTATTTATTATCGCCCAGAGTCACAGAGTCGCAGAGAAGATTAATAATTATAAATTCAGAGCTAAAAACAGAAATACTGATTCAAGAAGCAATTTTTGGCTCAGAAATTTTAAACTCATCAGTTGTATGTGATTTTTTTGTTATTAAGCTTTTCTGGGTTGACTAGGGAAAGAGACTGACTCTGGCTCATTTGGCTGCTCTATCTTATTTGACCGATTTGTCAATCTCGGAGACTTGAATCCTACCTAGCTAGGACTCACGGAACACTCACCCAGACCTGAATTCTTACTTTCAAACTCTTCCCAGAAGCTGACAAAAGAGGCATTAATATCTGTCTTGAGTAGGTCAGAAGCTTGATGAAATCCAGCTAAATTCAATGCTTTTTGCAGGGATGAAAGTATCCAGTTTAAAGATTGCTCGCCATAAAGGTGAGTTTTTTTTGCCTCCACATAGGAGCTATAAAGTCGAAAAATTCTACTTAATGGTTCTTGTTGAGAAAATTCCTGAATACTATTACGGTCTAAGTCTCCCGCTTCCATTTTTTTGATATATTCATCTAGGTTCATGAGAAAATCCTCCAAATTTAGTAATAAGATCTAGTGACGCTCCTCTTACCAAACCTAATTATATAATTTTCTCTGTACTATTTCTCTGTACTATTTCTCTGTACTATAAAGTTTAAAAATACTGGTTTTAACGGATTTTAAAGAAGTAATTCATCCCTCCGATAAATCGGGGGACTTCTTACGGCCGAAAGTATAATTGGAGGCTCGGCTGGGGACTCCCCAGCCGAGAATTTAGATGGTAAAAATAAGTAGATTGCTCACCGATTAGCCGAAGCTAAGAGCTAGTAGCTAATAGCTAACACAACCGAGTTTGTGATTTATGCAAGAGGTCTGTAGACGAGCTTACCTTAATTTAAATCAGGAACTAAAGCTTAACTGCTCAGTCCTGCCGCACCAGAAACTACTTCTAAAATCTCTTGCGTAATTGCTGCCTGACGAGCTTTATTGTAGTTTAAAGTCAAAGACTTAATTAGTTCGCTCGCATTGTCGCTAGCATTACTCATCGCATTCATTCTTGCTGACAATTCGCTAGCAGCCGACTCCTGTAAAGCTCGCAACAGTTGATTGACTATGTACAAAGGTAGTAGGGCATCTAGCAGTTGCACTGGGTCTTGTTCCAAAATTAGTTGGGCTTGGGGAATATCTGGTTCCTGCTGAATCTCTTGCTTTGCAGCTTGAACTTGCAACTTGCCTTTCTGGGTAATGAGTCGAAAAGTTTCGCCGTCAGGTACTAGTGCATTGGGATCGAGAGGATACAGTGTTTGCAATACAGGACGAGAATTGATTAAAGAGACAAACCTAGTGTAAATTAGCTCAACGCGATCGACAATATCAGATAAATATAGCGATCGCAAGCCATCCTGAATTTGGGATGCCTCTGCTGCCGTGGGGATTTGCTCTAAGCCTTCAAAAGTGTACTCAATTGGTTGGTTGCGGTTTTGGAAGTACTGAATCGCTTTGCGTCCGATGAGAATATATTTGTAGTCCAAACCTGCTGCCTTGATTTCTTTAGCCCGTTCTTCGGCACGACGGATCACATTAACATTGTAACCGCCACACAGACCGCGATCGCCAGTAACGACGACTAAGCCAACTGTTCGTACTTCTCGCTCTAGTAACAACTCTGAGCCAACTTCTTCAAACTTGACATAAGAGCGTAGGCGGAACAGCATTTGTGCCAAAGCATCAGCAAAAGGACGACTAGCCAATACTTGTTCTTGAGCGCGACGTACTTTAGCTGCTGCTACTAAACGCATCGCTTCGGTGATTTTTTTCGTGTTTTTAACAGATTGAATTCTGCCACGGATTGCTTTAAGATTTGCCATTGGTACAATAATTTATTATCTAGTTAAAGAAATATTATCAGTATTTCTGGGGAATAAAATGTCTATCTTCTGGTACAAGTGTATCGTCATACTTGTTTGCCATATTCCGGTCTCCTAGTTTGACTTTTTCCCTAGGTAACTCTTCATAAGGAATCAAACTGAGGAAATGGGAGATGCAATTGAGACGGGCGCGTTTTTTGTCATCCGCTGGAACGATGTACCAGGGTGCGTAATCAGTATCTGTAGCCAATAACATATCATCCCTTGCCAGGGAATAATCATACCAACGTCGATAAGATTCTAGATCCATAGGGCTTAACTTCCAGATTTTACGCGGATCTTGAATACGCTGTTTAAAACGCCGTTCTTGCTCTTCCATACTGGTATCTAACCAATACTTAATTAGTTGAATCCCCGAATCTGCGATCGCACGTTCAAATTCGGGTACGTATTGCAGAAACCGGACATATTCTTTTTTAGTACAGAAACCCATAACTCGCTCTACTCCCGAACGATTGTACCAACTGCGATCAAAGATTATAATTTCTCCAGCCGCAGGGAAATGTTCGATGTAGCGTTGAACATACATCTGGGTCTTTTCCCGCTCTGAAGGAGTAGGTAAAGCAACGACACGGAATACCCGAGGGCTGACACGTTCTGTGATTCGCTTGATGATACCTCCTTTTCCAGCTGCATCTCGCCCTTCAAAGACGACAATAATTTTCAGTCCTTTTTCTTGAACCCAGTATTGCAATTTAACCAGTTCAGCGTGAAGCTTATTTATTTCAGCTTCGTATTCTTTATTTGATAGTTTCGGACGTTTCTCAGACGTGAACTTCTTTTCTTTTCCCATGTCTTTATACTCCGATATAATTTTGCTAACCTTAGCTAACAATACAGTCTTTTAGACTGGGTAGATCTACACAATGAGCGAACCCACCTGCTGTCTAACGACGAGTTGATTGAACCAAGAATCCCACGACTTGAGGGTTAGCGGAGTCGTGCGGAGTTACAAGATGTAAGAGTTATGGATTACTCATGATATTATCATGTAGCGTTATCATAGAACTCGATTAATGGCAACTGATAACAAACCGAAACAAAAAGGTCTGGGTCTTTCTGAACTGACTATCATCGGACTCGTTGCTGGAATTGCTTGCGGTCTCTTTTTCGGTGAAGAAGCAGCCAGACTGAAAATTCTTGGTGATATCTATGTCAGGCTGCTACAGATGACGGTATTGCCCTACATAATTTTCTCTCTTATTGGCAACATCGGCAAATTAAACGCCGAGCAGGGTAAGCTACTGGCTAAAAGAGGAGGAACTGCCCTGCTAGTTTTGTGGGGAATTGGCATTGTTATGATAGTTACTATGCCTCTAGCGTTACCACCGCAGCAATCTGCCTCGTTTTTTAGCACCAGTCTTCTAGAAGAGGCGCAGAAAGTTAATCTAGTTAAACTGTTCATCCCCTCAAATATATTTGATGCTCTCGAAGAAAATATCGTTCCGGCAGTAGTTGTTTTCTGTATCGCTTCTGGAATAGCTCTGATTGGGATTCAAAATAAGCAGACAGTGCTTGAGACATTGGATGTCTTGTCTCAAGCCATGAGCAAAGTGACCAAAACCTTGACTAAGATAGCTCCTATTGGTGTATTCGCTATTACTGCTAATGCAGCCGGGACGATGGGATTCGAGGAACTAGGTCGGCTTCAAGGTTATTTTATTATCTATACTATTGCTTTTTTATTGCTTACTTTCTGGGTATTACCTGGTTTAGTAGCAGCATTAACCCCTTTCAAGTTTGGAGAAGTTATTAAAATCTCTAGAACAGCACTTGTTCTGGCTTTTTCAACGGGAAAGGCATTAGTGGTTCTGCCCTTAATTATTGAAAATGTTAAAGAACTGTTCAAAACATATCTGCTAGCGCATAGTTATAAACTTTGCGACAGGCAATTAACCAAGACTCAAAAATGGAGACTTGTTCGGCAGTAGGCTTGAGTTTGAATTCAAAAGTTTGAGTTAGCATGACTAAATTGTATCATATTTAGTCATGACGGTCCATAAATGAGGGGCTGTTTCCTGGGGTTTCCCCAGGAATTTATAAGCCCCGTGTGCCGAGTCGCCCTAACGAGGGGCACCTCACCTGAATCGCATTCAGGTGCTTGAAAGCCCCGTCCATGCCTAAAGGCGATGGGCTTGCGGGCTGCCCGTCCTCGCTGTCAAACAAATATGTCAAAAGCCATAGATGGAGCCATTGAGCAATTAGAAATCGAAACAGAAATTAGCAACACAAAAGCTTAAAAATTGATAATTCTTGGTTGATGTAATATCTAATAATTATAAATTGTAAGTTGAAGCTCGATGAAGTTATCTGGGAAAGTTGCAGCTAAAAAATGAGCCAAACCACTAAATTTCCACAAAAGGAGATGTCCAAACCCTCAAAAAAACGGCGACTGGGGTTATCTGAGCTGACCTTGATCGGGCTCTTTGTTGGCATTGGTTGTGGTCTTTTCTTTGGCGAAGGATGCGCTAGATTCCAGATTCTCGGAGATGCTTTTGTTGGCTTACTACAAATGACCGTACTGCCCTATATCGTCCTCTCTTTAATTGGCGGAATCGGCAAGCTCAACCTGAAGCATAGTAAGCAACTAGCGGGGAAAGCAATTCTCGTCTTACTGTTGCTGTGGGCGATCGCAATTGTGACGGTTCTGCTCATCCCACTAGCGTTTCCTAAGCTTGTATCTGCCTCATTCTTCAGTACCAGTCTTGTCGACCCACCTAAGAGATTTGATTTTCTCGGACTGTTTATTCCTGCCAATCCTTTCAATTCCCTAGCAGAGAATGAAGTTCCGGCGGTAGTCATTTTCTGTATGTTGATGGGTGTTAGTCTCATCAGCATCAACAAAAAGAAAAGATTTCTCAAGTTAGTGGATCTTCTGTCCGAATCCATGTCCAAAGTGACCAAGATGGTAGTCAAGCTGACTCCTGTGGGGGTATTTTTTATTACGGCAAGTGCGGCTGGAACTATGACCCTAACAGAAATAGGGCGACTGCAAGGTTATTTAATTACCTATACGGTGGCTACCTTTCTCCTGGGATTTGGACTCTTGCCCGCACTAGGAGCTGTCTTGACCCCCTTTCGCTATCGAGACCTGCTTACAATCTCCAAAGATTCGTTTATTTTAGCCTTTGCCACGGGAAAAGTTTTGGTAGTGCTGCCTGTGCTGATCGAAGACGTGAAAAAGATGTTCCGCAATTACGAACTGGGAGGGGAAGAAGCTGAATCCACCATCGAAGTGTTAGTACCTTTGGGATTCCCTTTTCCCCATCTCGGCAGGTTGTTGACCACGAGTTTTATCACCTTTGCCGCTTGGTATTTAGGGACTCCTTTGAAACTGGAGCAGTATCCACTCCTAATTGGTGCTGGATTCTTCAGTCATTTCGGTAGCTCGACCATTTCTATTCCCTTTTTACTAGACCTGGCGCAGTTACCGTCAGATATGTTTCAGTTGTTTGTGGTGACCAATGTGTTAATAGATCGCTTCAGTAATGCTTTAGCTGCGACTTATCTGTTTATCTTTACCGTCCTAACTACCTGCGTTCTGCGATCGCTGATGCGACTTCAGTGGCGGAAGCTAGGGATACTGACAGTGAGTAGCGTGCTGGCGGGAATAATTTCCCTGTTCGGGATTCGCACCTATTTGGGCTATGCCTCTCAAGGTGCTTATGACAAGGATAAGGTAATTGCCTCGATGCAATTGCTGGAGAATCCCGTCTCTGCTACTATCGTTGCACCTGCTCCCAATCCCGACCCCTTGCTGAGGGGTGAGACGAGCTGGGAGCGAATAAAGCGACGTGGTGTAATCCGAATTGGGTTTGATCCTGACAACCTTCCCTGGTCCTACTACAACTCTCAGAAACAGTTAGTTGGGTTCGATATCGAGATGGCTCACAGATTCGCCCGCGAACTTGGCATCAAAATCGAGTTTGTGCCTTTGCAGTCTAGTACCTTGGGACAACTTATGGGTAAAGACCACTTCGACCTTGCCATGTCAGGAATTGTCGGGACAATTGAGCGTTTCCAGCAGACGCGCTTTTCTGAGCCCTATCTATATGTAAACTTAGCATTGGTCGTTCCTGACTATCGAGACAATGAGTTTTCGACGCTAAAGTCAATTAACCAAATGAAAAACTTGAGAATTGGCGTTGAGGATCCAGCAATTCTAACTAATAAAGTCAAGGAGTTGCTGCCTAATGCCAAGTTTATAGACCTTGAATCTGACCGAGAGTTTTTTGAAGGTCAAGGAGCAGGTCAAGATTTGGATGCGCTGTTTGAAAGTGCAGAAGCTGGCTCAGCTTGGACACTTCTTTATCCCAACTTTCAAGTGGTGACTCCCTTTCCCCGTAACCTTGATATTCCCCTGGTCTATCCCTTCCTTGGTGAAGATGGGATTCTCGGCGAAGTAATAGATCACTGGATAGAAGTCAAGAAACACGATGGAACAATCCAAGATGTTTACGATCACTGGATCTTGGGTAAAGGGAGCGAGCAAAAGCAACCCCGCTGGAGTATTATTCGGGATGTGCTGCACTGGATAGATTAGACAAGGCAGGAGATAGAAGCAATTAGTTTTGATTTTAATTTTGCAAGAAGGAAAAAGAAAATGACCACAGATTCCTCAGACAAATTTGACCAACTCATTCCCACAACCGAAGAAAATTATCCCGCCACACAGACGGAAACTGACCCACATCCTTTTTACTTACGGGAAGACCTAGAACCCTGGCAACACCCTCCTTCTTACGATCCCCATCTTTGGTTAGAACCGTGGCAGCGACGCAATGAAATTGGCAAAGCGTTACGAGAGGAGACCCCACGAAAAAGTCATGCTGACTGGCAACCATCAGTCAATCGTCCTGACCCGATAGAAACCATTATCGCTACTAATCAAGGTCGCCAAGAACATCTCATCCCTATTCGCATCGGACGCATGGCAGCCTCCCCCTTTGCTTTTCTGCGGGGCGCGGCGGCAGTCATGGCTTGGGATTTGGCTCAGACTCCCGTCTCAGGGATACAAGCCATTATCGATGGGGATGCCCATCTCAATAACTTTGGGCTGTACGGCACGCCACAGCGAACCGTGGTTTTCGATCTCGATGACTTCGATGAAGTCACATACGGTTCCTGGGAATGGGACCTCAAACGCCTAGCTGCTAGTGTCAATGTAGCAGGACGGGAAAATGGTCTCGATCGCGGCGATCGCCGCAAGGCAGTGATGGCTTGCATATCGGGCTATCGGGAGAATGCCAACCGTCTTCAGAGCCTGGGGGTGCTGAAGGTCTGGTATTTGCACCACTACCCAGGAGAAACCCATCCCGTTTTCACACCTGATGCGAAGACGCGAAAGATTGCAGAGAAACTAGTTAAAAAAGCCAAAAAACGAAGAAACCAAACCTTACTCGAAAAGGTCGCCCATCGTTCTGTGGACGGTGGCTGGCGTTTTTCTGAGGCTCCGCCAATCCTGGAACGCACCGATGAAGCCACTGCCGAGAAGGTCATTCGTTCCCTCATCCCCTATGCTCAAACCCTTAATCGAGAGCGCAGTTTTATGTTCCAACGTTACCGCGTGGCAGATGTTGCCCATCGGGTTGTGGGGGTAGGTAGCGTAGGACTGCGGGCTTATTTAGTGATGCTTTTTGGCAACGACGATAACGATCCCCTTTTTTTACAAGTTAAGGAGGCGGTTGCCCCTGTACTAGCTCCCTATACCCCCCCTCTACCACCAGCAGTCGCTCACCAGGGGCGACGAGTTGTATTTGGACAGGGAATCCTTCAGGCAGCAACTGATGTGCTGCTGGGCTGGACATCAATTGATGGTCGTCCCTTCTACGTGCGCCAGATGAAGAACATGAAGGGATCGATTCCCATTGACTGGCTTAAAGGTTCTGCCTTCCTAATGTATGCTCGCGCCTGCGGTACTCTGCTCGCCCGCGCCCATGCTCGTTCCGGGGATATCGCTAAAATCGCAGGCTACTGCGGCAACTCAGATGCTTTGGATGCAGCCCTTGCCGACTTTGCTGAGGCATACGGCGACCAAACTGAGCGGGATTGGCAGGCATTGGTAAAAGCGATCGCTGCTGGTAGGGTTGGAGCTGAAATGGGAGTATGATGCCAACATTGACAATTATTATCGATATTGTTATTGATATTGATGAAATATAACTTATTTATTCGTCTGATTATCTTTTTTAACTTTAGTTTATTTGGCTTTCTGAAATGGGGTTCTCCCTCAGTCAAGGGTAAACCAATTGAAGGATTTTCCTTCGACTGTGATAACACTCCCAGCAACCCTTGTCGAACTCTAGAAGCTAACTATCAGGGAAAGAAAATCACAATCGAACCTTCTAGTGTTGCCTGGTCAAATCGCTACAACAAAGCGATTGTTGTCAGCGACAATTACAATGAGCTAGTTACCCAAAATGCTGGACACTATGCTATTGTTTCCTTCAGCTTAGAAAGTGACTCGTCCACAATTGCTGTTGAACCCCTTCTAACACCACAACAGGTAGCTGATTATCCCTTATACGACTTAGAAGGAGTAACCCTCGTAGAAGATAGACTCTACGCTATTGGCTCTCTGGCACTCCACGGCAAAAACCCCGAACGCGATCGCTGGGAACGCCATCAATTTGTTGAGATGGAGCTAACTGAGTTAAATGGAGTTCTTAAAGCTACCAACCTTTCCCATGTGACCCAACGCTGGCCCGATTTCCGTAATTGGTTGATTTCTAAATCAGGATATCCTTGGACGGGAGAAGAGACGCGAGGAAGAGCCGAGGGAGACGGAATTAATGTGGAAGCACTCAGTGCTAATCATTTGGGAAATTTAGTCATTGGCTTTCGCGGTCCCCTCTTGACAGATGGCAGTGTTCTCGCCTTAGAATTATCTCCCCCTTCTGCTTCCGATAACGAACCAATCTTGGTTAAAAAGCACGCCATACCCCAAGTTGAAGCAGCTAATATTCCTCAAGGCGCTCCCAAGACACTGCGAGGAATGGTTGAAGTTCCTGAACAACCAGAAGAATACTACCTACTTCTCGGTCCCAAAGGATATGAAAAAGAGCTAATTGTCTTAGCTCGCTGGAACTCCAACACTGGAGAATTGACTAAGGTAACTCCTCTTCCTGTGGGAATAGTAGCTGAAGGAGTTGTTCCCATTGCCAAGAATAAGCTCCTCATAGTTGATGATCTTAAGGAAGCAATTTTAATTGCCACCGAGAACTGATATCCAACCTTGGTTGACTGACAAAACTTCTGAAACATTTGATTTTTCCACAGAAAAATTATTAAAAGCTCCCCTTCCACCTCTGCGGATTTTTATCGCTGAAAGCGCGCCGAAGGCCACCCGCCAAGGAACGCGCACCAAGAGAGTCAAAAGTCAACGCAGTGATTGGTAAAGGTTTTATGATTTTTGAACTGGTCACTTATTTCCGCCACGCTGCACTAGTCTAAAGCCCGTAAAACCTCCTCAGCAGTTTGATATCGATTTTCCACAGAAACATTCAACATTGTCAGTAGGATATTTCCAAAACTCTTACTGATATCTAAGTCTTTTAACCACATAATTTCTCCTGTCATGGGGTTTAAACCAATCTCTTCTGGTGTTTTTCCTGTCATCAAATAAATACAAGTTACGCCTAAAGAGTATATATCACTAGCATATACAGGACGTAGTGCCAGTTGTTCTGGGGGTGCAAAACCACGAGTTCCCACGGAGTGTTCACTAAGGATTATTTGATCAATATCATCTGTCGTGAAGTTGCTAATCTGTTCTTCCACTAGTCCAAAATCAATTAGTATCAGTTTGCCATCTTTGTGGCGACGAATAATATTAGATGGTTTAATATCACGATGAATAATGTTATGAGAATGAACTGTTTGCAGGATTAAAAGTAGTTCTCTGAGAGTTTGTCTAGTTTGGCTTTCATCTAAAACTCCTTGTCCCCTTACTTCTTGTTTGAGATTTTGACCATATATATACTCTTGTACGAGATAAAATTGTTGTCGGTATTCAAAATAGTCAATTAATTGGGGTATTTGAGGATGATTGCCTATTTCACCTAAAATACGAGCTTCTCTTTCAAAGAGTTTTTTTCCCATAGAAGAGTTTTGTCTTTTAGAGTGTAGCTGTTTAATCACCCATAGAGATGGCTGGAGAGAAGATACATCCGCAGTGAGAAAAGTTCTCCCAAAACCGCCTTTCCCAATAAATCTTAGTATTTGATAGCGATCGCATAATAAGAGCTTTTCTCCGCAAGCTTTACAGATTTGAGCTTGTATATCGTTAACAGGTTCAGGACAGGAAGGATTAACGCAATAGCTCATTCAAAATACCTAAGAAGAATTTTTTGACCATTTTATCTTACTCTTACAAACTTAGTAATCTTCATGTAATCTTAACAACAACACTGACAAAAAATACCTAATCTTTATCAAATAGTTGATTTCTCTGAATAGACTATTAATTGTAGGTGATTACACTTTAGAGTCAACACTTAATACTACTAGAGATAATAAGTTAATTGTTTTTAGTCGTTTTTTTATTAGATAAAAGCGCGTTGATCTATTGATTTAAAGTGGATTATCTTAACGAGGTTCAATTTATTTTTTTGTTATTTTAGGAGTAAAGTTTATGACAATCAATCATCCTGATGGAAGTATTGATGATAGTAATAGCTTCAGTGGTGGAAGTAGTGGTGGAAGCAGTGGTGGAAGTAGTGGTGGTAATAAGCTCAACCATTCGCCAGTTTATAGCAATTTACCAATCGATGGCATAATTTCCGTTATGGAAAATACTACCCATGTCATTGATATAGACGCTAAAGATGATCAAGACTCAGAAGGTAATGGTCTTAAGTATTTTATTGTGGGAGGACAAGACAGTCATCTATATAATATAGACAGACATACAGGAAAACTCTCTTTTATTAATCCTCCAGACTTTGAGAATCCTCTAGATAAGAATGGCAATAATGTTTACGATGTTGTAGTTCGCGTTGTAGATTCTCACGGTGCATTTACTGATCAATCATTGTGGATCAAAGTAACCGATAAACCTGATACTGATAAACCTGATACTAATAATGCACCCGATGCAGTAGATGACCACTTTACTGTAATGGAAGGTGGAGATATTATTCGCAAAGAGCCAACCAAAGGTTTGTTGGTTAATGATAAAGACCTCGATGGCGACACTCTCAGAGTTAAAGAAGTCAATGGACACAGCTTTACTAATGAAATTGCTGTAGATGGTTCTAACGGAGGTAAATTTACCGTTCTAGAAAATGGCGGTTTTAAATTCTGGGCAAGTTCTGAATTTGACGACCTTAAGGCAGGAGAAACCCGTGATACTTTCATCAACTACACTATTGATGACGGTAATGGTGGCGTGGACACTGCAACAGTCAAAGTTACTGTAACAGGTAAAGATGATGCACCCGCAAACAATGCACCCATTGCAGTTGACGACTTTAACACTACTACGGCAGGTAGACAAGTAGGTACTTTTGTCCTCGAAAATGACTCTGACCCCGACAAAGAGGACACCTTAAGAATCAAATCTTTCACTCAACCTAGCAATGGTGAAG
>JASJEK010000412.1 GCA_030064915.1 Xenococcaceae cyanobacterium MO_234.B1 | reverse complement strand
TAATTCGGAGATTTCTTTCTCGTGGCGCACAAATGCTAGGATTAATCATCCTTCCTGAAGTGATTGGTCGTCTTTCTGACCCCATGAGTGGCTACTTTATGGTGCGTCGAGATGCTATTGTGGGTAAGTCTCTCAGTCCTGTTGGTTATAAGATTCTCATCGAGGTTACTGGTAGAGGTGCAATTCGTTGGATCGGTGAGGTTGGTTATGTGTTTCGAGAAAGACAAGCAGGTGCGAGTAAGGTTACTTGGAAACAATATATAGAGTATATTCAACATTTATTGAAGTTACGTTTCGATCTTTGGCCAGTTAAAAGATTTTTCCGCTTTGGGGTAGTAGGTTTTAGCGGTGTTTTTGTCGATTTAGGTGTTTTTTATCTCTTGCGAACCGTTTTAGGACTGGGACTAACTCGCAGTGCCATTTTCTCTTCAGAAGTAGCAATTATTAACAATTTCTTGTGGAATGACCTGTGGACCTTTGGCGATATTTCTCGCCGTCAAAAGGGAAAACGCCAACAGTTTAGAAGATTTCTCAAGTTTAATGTGGTGTGCTTATCGGGTTTAATTTTGAATGTCTTGATAGTTAACTTCTTATTTAATATTCTGGGAATTAATGAGTACATTGCTAAATTAATTGCGATCGCACTAGTCACTCTCTGGAATTTCTGGTTCAATCTCAAACTAAGTTGGCGCGTTACGGATTCGGGAAAATAACATCAGTTATCAGTTATCAGTAAGCAGCAGGGGCGAACGGCCGTTCGCCCGTACATCAGTAAGCAGTAATCAATTATCAGTTATCATTTCCTCATCCAATTCTACTAATATCTTGTCCGCAGCTAAATTTTGAGCCGTTCTTTTTTTCGTCGCTTTGCCAACTTTTGATAAAGCCTGTTCTTCTAATGTAACTGTAGCAGTACAAATAAAAATCCCATCTTTTTGTTCATATTGAAAGCTAGGTTTTTTCAATCTTTTTTGTTGACATAAGTTATTTAAAGTACTCAAAGGTAATTTATGCTTAAATTCTATAATCTCTGGTTCTGGCTGTAGGATATTATTTTCTGGTTGGGATAATTCTGCTGAAGATACTAATTCTTGGTTAATATAAGCCTGTAACCAAGCTTTATAAGCCTTGGTTTTAGCATCTTTTCGATTCTTTCCTTTAACTATCTCAGGTGTTGTTAATTCTTGATTATTTATCGTGACAATTAATCGGCTGATGAAAATTAATTGTTCTGGATTGTAAATAATTTCTTCATATTCTAGATTAGTAATTTGTTCTAAAATCTTGGGACAATTATTGAGCAAGTTGACAAAGCTTTTCTCATCAATATTATTAACTATATTTTGTTTCAGTTGTAAATCTTCAGTTTTAAACAAAATCAAAGATAAATCTGTATTAGTTAATTGTCCTGCTTGTAATCTAATTTCAAGCTCATTTCTAATTTCGGATAAAGAGTCATTACGAATACTTAGTTCAATTAAACGAGAAAAATCTTTAGCTTCTAAACTAGAGTAATTTGTTACTCTCAATAACTGTTTATCTCTTTTTTCTTTAAGATAATTAACTTGTTTTTGCTTGTGATCGAGGTGAAATTGGTTGATTGCTTCAGCAAACTGAGCCATTTGTTCTACAGTATAAGGGCTAGGTTTACCTGACAATTCTGCTTTGACAATACGATGCACTACAAAATCAGCAAATCTTCTCAAAGGAGAAGTAAAATGGAGATAATAAGGAGTAGCTAAAGCTAAATGACCTTGACAAACTGGACTGTAAGTTGCCTTAGCTAAACAATGAGTGTATTGACAACGAAAATTTTTATTATCTTCAGATTCTAAGTATTGCCAAATTAAGTCTGGATCTACATGTTCCTGGGGTAAATGATTCCGATATAAAGTAGCCAATGATTTTTCCGACAACCATTGAGCGATCACTGTATTAGCTAAAATCATATATTCAGCAATTAAAACTTCACTAGTACAAGAAATTTGCTGAATATTGCCGTCTTCATTAATATAAAAATTACCTTTAATAATACCAGCAAAAGCTCCATTTTTGATTCGTTTTTGATTAATGATTTTTGCCCACATCTGAGCTGATTGTAAAGGTAAAAATAACTCATGTTCGGAATTATTACTAATCTGTTCCGCTTCTTGGTAGGATAATTTTCCTAAACTAACAAAACAGCTTTCAAAGATTTGAAAATTAGTAATTTCTCCTGTAGCTTTTAGTTCTATTTCTACGGTAATGGTCAGTTTAGCTTCTCCTTCTAAAAGTGATAACTTTTGTTCTGAAAGAGCAGCAGGTAACATAGGGATTATTCCCTTAGATAAATATAGAGTTGAGATGCGTTTTCTTACTGCTTTATCCAAAGGAGAATCAACCTCAATTACTTCTGTGGGATCAGCGATATGAATTTGAACTTTTCCTGTATCACCATGAGTTTCAACCCAAATAGCATCATCTAAATCTAAAGATTTTTTGCTGTCTATGGTAAAACCTTTAACTAAAGGTCTTGCGCCAAAGTTAGATAAGTTGAGAATACTATTTGTTTGTGCTAGTTCAGATTTAGTAAAATATCGATGAGTTTTAATCATGAAACTATGGTTGGAATTGTTGGCTTACTAAATATGTCCCAAGATATGTCCCAAGAATACCCAAAAACAATAAACTTAGATCAGTATCACTAAAATTTGTGGGAATACCATCAGGGGAAGATAAGGTTTGAAAAATAAAAGGAGGCGTCAAGCAATTTTAGATTAAAGAATTGATAGATTTTAGATTTACTTTTCCGATGATCGAAGAAGCTTGGGAATTATTAATCAATTATAGGGAAAAGGTAAAAGGACACTGAAGGAGACTTGAAAACCAAACCAATTAATTTATGGTATCAATACCTGAATATATTAGGGATACAGCCGACATAGGTGCAAAATAGAACACGATGTTAAGCAATGTAACAAGTATAGCAATACGTCAGAAGGTTATGACATAAGATTTAAAGTAAGGGCTTTTCGCGAAAAGCCCTTACAGAATTTGATTTGTCCTAACCTAAATTTGTAAGGCTCGATAAAAAAGGGATAGGGACGCTCAATTTAATTGTCAGTCGTGATTTAAACTACTTTCAATTAGAACAGTTCAAAAGGTGTAGAATCATTAGGCGGGCTGATGGATACTATGTTCAATTTGTTTTAAAACTCGACCCCAGAGATACGGTCAAGCCTTTTCCTGTTACCAAAAAATGTTTAGGGATTGATGTTGGTTTGAAGGAATTTTATGCAGACTCAAATGGTTACACTGAACCCATCCCTCAGTTTTACCGAAAAGCGGAAAAACAACTTAATCGAGCCAACACGAAAAAGTCTAAAAAGTATCGCAAAGGTGTCAAGCAATCCAAAAATTATCACAAAGCTAGAGTTCGATATGCACGAAAACATTTAAGAGTAAGTAGGCAGCGTCAAGAATATTGCAAGGGAGTAGCATACTGCGTAATCCAATCTAACGATTTGGTAGCTTATGAAGACTTAAATGTCAAAGGCATGGTGAAAAATCGAAAACTAGCCAAGTCGATAAATGATGCTGGATGGTCAACTTTTAGACAATGGTTAGAATATTTTGGTCACAAGTATGGAAAAGCAACGGTAGCAGTACCACCGCACCATACTAGCCAAATTTGTTCTAACTGTGGTGCAGTAGTTAAAAAATCTCTTTCTACTAGAACTCATATCTGTGAGTGCGGATATAGCGAAGACAGAGATGTAAACGCTGCTATCAAGATTCTTGCCAGAGGATTAAATACGCTAGGGCATAGCGGAATCTACGCTTGGGGAGAAACTCCCTCTTGGGCGGTTGGCGTAAGCTTGTCGTCTAACGGAGACTCGTTGAACCAAGAATTACCGCACTTTTAGGGCGGTGAGTGTCAATAAATAAGTCCAAATATGATTTGGTTCTGTTTCATAAAAACGCTTTTACATTTCCCTAACAGTGGGTTTACCGTCGATGATTTCTCCTACTAAAACTATATCTGCCACACCAACAAATAAACCATTTTCTAATACCCCTGGGATATTGTTAATCGTTTTTTCTAGTTCCTCAGGATTGTCGATGGAGTCAAATTTTACATCTACTACTAAGTTACCTTGATCGGTAACGACGGGACCAGCTTTTTTAATCCCCATCCGTAATTCTGGTTTACCACCTAGTTTGCTCAAGGCATTCATTACGGGAGTAATTGCCATGGGAATTACTTCTACAGGTAAGAGAAAGGTCGAGCCTAATTTATCTGTGAGTTTACCACCATCAACTACCACAACGAATTCATCTGCTAGGGCATCTACTACTTTCTCACGAGTATGAGCAGCACCACCACCTTTGATCAGGTTTTTTTGCGGATCTACTTCATCAGCACCATCGATCGCCACATCAATATGATCTATTGCATCTAGGGTAGTTAGGGGAATACCGTATTTTTTTGCTAATACTTCTGCTTGAAAAGAAGTGGGAATCCCAACTATATTAGTAATTTCTCCTTTAGATAAACGCTCGCCGATATACTCAATGGCATAAGCAGTAGTTGAACCAGTACCTAATCCTACTATGGAGTTTGACTTAACGCGATCGGCAGCAGCTTTTCCTACTTCTTGTTTCATTACCTTTACAGGATCGGCATTAGTCATATCTTAAAAACTCCTTATTATCACGTTTACTTGCTTTTTTTTAAATAGTTTGCTGTACTGCAAAACCGACGTTAGCAGTCTAGGTATGAAAATATGAATCAAGTTTTTTAAAAGAAAGGCATGAGAGAATTTCGTTGTCTTGAAAGTCTCAGCCTCCCTTTTATAATTTGTTATCACCGTTTTTTTTGTTAATAGCTGTCAATTACGACCCTAAAAACTGCCAAGAAATTATGTAAATATTAAGCAACTAGACTAACGATAATTACCCGACAGTTTGAAGACGAATATTAGTTTTTAGCTGCTGCTAACATTTCTTTCAGCTTGGCTAATTCATCCGCCCAACGAGGATCGGGTTGTACTGCTTCTTTAGGAGCGTTATAACCACCACCACCAGACTTCTTGCTACGCTTATTATGACTTTTGCGTTTGCCAGCAGCATTAGCAGTAGCGTTTGCACCACCTTCTGTTCCTGATTCTTCTTTACCTTTCGAACGAGGTAAAGCTTTTTCAATTTTCAGAGGGTTATCCATGAAGGATTGACCATTATACTTTTCGATGAACTGATCTGCTGCTTCATCATTAGGTACGGTGACAAAAGCGAAACCACGACATTTTCCAGTTTTACGGTCTTTGATAAGTTTAGTAGATACTTGTGTGCCTTCTTCAGCAAACATCTCAACTAAAGCTTCCTTATCTACGACTTCTTTTGGTAAATTACCTACATATAAACGAACGGACATGAAGACATACCTCCCAAGCTAATTGAATTAAGTCTCAGTGCAATGTACAAAACAAACATTTTTGGGTCAAGACTAGGTAGAAAGCATCATAGAGCCTGCCAAACATTGTCTATTAACTCATAAGGTGATTATTTGGCAAGCTTTTTTACTTTACACGATATTGACTCTATCAAAATAGGCTTTTCCCAAAAAATTGATGGGTTTGAATTTAATTGCATCTTAGGGTAATAAATATTCCCCTTATTAAGAATCTACTTAATTATTTGATCTATCTCAATTATTACAGAATGTTTACACTATGTGTACTATTCTAAGGTTTTTTCAGAGCAAGCTGTAACGGAAAGGATTATTCTCCCTATTGACAGCTTAAGTACTATAGCTATATAACTAAAAGTACATCTTGTCAATCTTTATTTACATTACTTGATGTCGGAGGGGGGAAAAGTATTACATACCTAGCAATATATCAATCAGGAGTTAGCATCATGTCTTATTCAAGGGAATTATCTCTCGAACAGCAATTCAATATTCGTTCTTTTGAGAATCAAGTC
>JASJEK010000110.1 GCA_030064915.1 Xenococcaceae cyanobacterium MO_234.B1 | reverse complement strand
CATAGATTAAAGATTAAAGCTCCAGCAAGCGCCCCGCACCGCACCGGAGGGGCTGTCTCTTGAATCGAATTCAAGAGCAAGTATCGCCCCGTTCGTTAAGGGCGCGGTGTAACGCTGACTTTTGTGTGATTACAACACTTTACACTGACCATGATGATAAAGAAGACGATCGCATAATACTAAGGCTACCATGGCTTCTACCATGGGAACGGCTCTAGGTAATACACAAGGATCATGTCTTCCTTTGGCTGCTAAAACGGTTTCTTCACCTTCCTTGGTAACAGTGCGTTGTTCTTTCCCTACAGTGGCAGTGGGTTTAAAGGCTACCCGAATTATAATATTTTCCCCGTTGGAAATACCCCCTTGGACACCTCCGGAATGATTAGTTCTGGTGCGAGTTTCTCCTGCTTCATCCATATAAAACTCATCATTGTGTTCGCTTCCTGTCATGGTTGTACCAGCAAAACCCGAACCAATTTCAAAACCTTTAGTCGCGGGGAGAGACATCACTCCTTTTGCTAGTTCTGCTTCCAACTTATCAAAGACGGGATCGCCTAAACCCTTAGGAACATGACGCGCTACACATTCTACTACTCCACCAAGAGAGTCTTTCTCTTTGCGAATTGCGTCGATCAAGTCGATCATCTTTGACGCACATTCACTATCGGGACAACGGACAATATTGCTTTCTACCTGTTCTAAAGTAACAGTGTTGCTATCAACCACTGCTTCTAGATCTTTGATACGCTTGACATAAGCAACAATTTCCACTCCTGCTGCTTGCTGGAGTATTTTTTTTGCGATCGCACCTGCTGCTACTCTACCAATAGTTTCCCGCGCTGAAGAACGCCCCCCACCCTTCCAGTTACGAATGCCATACTTGGCATCATAGGTAGCATCTGCATGGGAAGGACGATATTTGACCGCCATCTCATTATAGTCTTGCGATCGCGCATCTTTATTTCTGACTAAAATGGCAATGGGTGTTCCGAGAGTTTTTCCCTCAAACACTCCTGAGATAATTTCACAGGTATCAGTTTCTTTACGAGGAGTAGTAATCTTACTTTGTCCTGGTCTTCTGCGGTCTAGGTCAATCTGGATTTCCGACTCACTAATTTCTAGTTGAGGGGGACAACCATCAATAACTACTCCTACTCCTCCCCCGTGAGATTCGCCAAAAGTTGTAACTCGAAATAATTGCCCAAAAGTATTACCCATAATGCCTAGTCAATAAGAATCAAGCTCATGTATTATAAGACATCTTCTATGACCAGGGGTGAATTTTGATTATTTATATGATTTCCCTTTAAGCTTGCTACAAATGGGAGGTCTCCAGGTCAGAGGCACCGAAGTATCCGCAATTCATGAATTGCCCCTAAACAACAAAGCCGATCTGTTTTGGGTTCAATACCTAAATATATTAAGTCTCCTCCCGGGGGGTCAGGTTTTAAAAAAAATCTGTAGCAAGTAAAAAGGAAATTGGTATAACGATATTAGAATCAATTGTTTGATTCCTCTTGGCTTAAGTCCCACCGAATCCATAAAGAGCCTTAACTAAATAGTAAGTAGATTTGGAATCTTCATCCAGAAGTCTTTCCAAACCATTGCATTGCATAGAAAACCTTGTGCAACTTCAGATATATATTGCGGATTGTTTGACAGATAGTCATTTACACCTCTTACCACAATATCTTCGTGTTCTGCTTCTTCTTTATTTAAATGAATTTCCCAAAATTTCATATCCACAACAGGTTTCTTGTCAATAAAAGCCAGATTTCTTGTGAATTGCTGATAAAACTGACCCAAGTATAGTTCGCATACACATTCACCCCCCATTCCAATCATACCCACACCAAAACTAGTAGTACGAGTTCTAGTTTCATTTTCCAGAAAGGTTGATAAGGAGACCCCAAGAGAACTTGGACTACTTGCCTTTTCAAAAAAGGCCTGATAGTTCTCGCCAATAAAATTTTTGGTGAAATCTTTTAAAAGGTTCCGGTGATTATTTTTGAGATTTCCATTTCCTAATTCATCTGACAATATACTAGAAAGTGATGTTTGCAATAGTCCAGAAGGTAGATTTGAGATAAGAAAAGCTAGATTTTTCGGATACGAGCTTAAAAAGTGTTCATAATGTATAAATACATTTCCTAAATCTTCTCCTGATACTGACTCTATACATTCCAAGCTTTGAATGGCAACAGTCTTGGCATTCTTTTTTTCTTGTTCTACTAGATCCCAAAGTTCATCTAATAACACTTTATCTCTCCTTATTTTCGTGTATTTTAGTATTTTATGTAGTCTGACTAGTGTGCAGCGTGTTACCAGTCAGGGGGTTCAGTTTGAGCAATCGAGTCAAGTCGCTTTGCGACAATTCAAAATTATCAATTAAAAATTCGCGCATTATTACCTCCTTGGACTTTGGACAAAATTTGATTTTGTCTCTTCCCTTTGATATTATTTTTTCTCTCAGTTTCTTAATCTCATAACTTACGGTTCACTCATTTTTTTTTCGGTTCCCAAAATTCATCTTATCCGTATTAAAAGAGAGAATCGGGAAGAAATAGGGAAAAAATCTAAATACCTTTTAGATCCGATATAGATCGCATCAGATAATAAACTTTTATAGTCTTTTAAATACAAGCTTTTCAGGAAACAAAAAGAGGGCATGGTTTAAAAAAGCTGATTTTTAGGTAACAAAACAGCAGAAATCTAGCCATCTTTTTGATGACTACAAAAGTAATACAAAAACCGAGAATTGAGCTGGTTTTAAGCGACAATTGCGAGTTGTCGGAATAAATTGGACTTTGGACAAAAAAAGAACGGTTCGCGAAAAAAATGACTTTGTTGGCGAAAGTGTTACAACTCCTCCTATATGAGTATTACACTTTCGAGAGAACAACAACTTGGAGGATTTGTAACACTTTTGTCTAGAGCTTTGTAGTACTTTCGCCAACAAAGTCTTGGCAATAGCGAACAAAGTTCCAGAAGAAGGGACAAGTCTAATGAGAAGATCGATCACAGTTCTAACCAACTGATTCCAATTGACTCATAAACAATGTCCCAAAACAACTATAATCAAGAGCGACAATCCTTCGAGCAGTTTCGAGAGAAGTTGTATCTTTCGTTTTAACTACAGACGAGATACATGTTTTGGATTTGGTTGATGCTATAGACGACTTTGGATAATGTTTCGACAGATTCAATAATTTCTATTTTAAGTTTTCCTGTCATTTCTTTTGCCTTTGTTGCTTTTTCAGATTAGCAATCGCCTAGTTATATTTATAGCATATTTAAAGTGCTTTGATATTACAGATAAATTCAATCCAAAGGTAGGGCGGGGCATTGCCCCACCCTACATTTATCTGTTGCATTTTTTCTTCCAATTGGTATTAGAGACTGGCATTAGTCTATTACTCAACAGGGGAGTAGCCCACTTCTAAGTAAGGTAGGTTTTTTACTTTTTACTTTTTTTGGCAGTAGCAGACTTTTTAGCAGTAGATTTTTTACGAGTGGTAGTTTTACGAGTTGTTTTGGCTTTAGTTTTAGTTTTCTTGGTGGCTGCTTTATCTGCCAAAAGTGCGATCGCAGCTTCCAGGGTAATGCTTTCTACGGTTTCTCCTTCGGGAAGTCCCACATTCACTTTATTGTGTTTGATGTAGTTGCCATAAGGGCCTTTATAGATATTGACTGGTTCTTTATCTTCAGGATGTTCTCCTAATTCTCTGAGGGGTTTTTTCGTGCTAGCACCACGGGAACGTTTGGGTTGTGCTAGGAGTTCCATAGCCCGGTCATACTCAATGGTCAGGATATCATCTTCTTTTTTGAGAGAACGATAGTCTTTTTTTTGTTTCTTCTCTTCTTCGTCTTTGAATTCGTGAACTACATAGGGACCAAAACGACCAATAGCAGCTTTGATTTTTCCTCCTGTTTCGGGATGTACCCCCAAGAGACGGGGGAGAGAGAGTAAGCCTAATGCCATTTCCAGGGTCGCTTCTTCTTGCTTGACTCCTTTAGGAAGAGAAACTTGTTTGGGTTTTTTGTTTTCCTCGGTTTTGTCTCCGAGTTGCACATAGAATCCATAGGGACCAGTTTTGATATAGATCGGTTCTCCTGTTTCGGGGTGGAGTCCCAATTTATCTGGACCTTCAATCTTCTGGCGAATAATGTTGGCAATTTGTTCGGGACTGAGATCGGCTGGGGTCAGATCTACGGGAATAGAAGCCCTAACAGGTTCTGCTTCCTCACCATTTTCCACTTCAATATAAGGACCAAATCTACCGATACGGACTTTCGCCTCTAGGTTTTCTAAGTTAATGGTTTTAGCTGTATCTAGATCGATTTCATTTTCTCGAACTTTAACTTGGGTTTCTAGTCCTGTTTCCCCTTTGTAGAACTTCTTGAGGTAGGGAATTGATTGGGCTTTACCTATGGCAATTTCGTCGAGAGTCCTTTCCATTTTGGAAGTAAAACTCAAATCCACTAGATCGGGAAAATGTTCTTCTAAGAGGCTAGTAACAGCAAATGCGATAAAGGTAGGCACTAAAGCTTTACTCCGCATCTGCACATAACCGCGATCAATAATCGTGCCAATAATACTAGCGTAGGTGCTAGGTCTGCCCACTCCTTCACTTTCTAGGGTTTTAACTAGGGAGGCTTCAGTATAACGGGCTGGGGGTTGGGTTTCGTGTCCCAAGGCTTCTAACTCTTTGCATTCGGGATGATCCCCCACTACCAAGGCAGGTAACAACACCTCTTGACTATCTAATGCTGCTTCTGGGTCATCGGAACCTTCTACGTAGGCACGGAAAAAGCCAGGAAAATCAATCCGTTTTCCAGAAGAGCGAAATACCGCATCTTCTACGTCAATATTCAGGGTAATTTGAGTCAGTCTCGCTTCTGCCATCTGACAAGCTACGGTACGCTTCCAAATTAGGTCGTAGAGTTTAAATTGTTTATCCGCCAGTCCTGTTTCTTTGGGAGTGCGGAAAGACTGACCAGCAGGGCGGATTGCTTCATGTGCCTCCTGGGCTGACTTGCTTTTAGTGCTGTATTGACGAGGCTTAGGACTAAGATACTCCTTGCCATACTTTTGTTCTACACAACTTCTCGCTGCTGCGATCGCCTCATCGGAGAGATGAACCGAATCAGTACGCATATAGGTGATATAGCCCTGTTCGTAGAGTTTTTGAGCGATACTCATGGTTTCACGGGCAGATATCCCTAATTTGCGGTTAGATTCCTGTTGTAGTGTGGAAGTGGTAAAGGGAGGGGCTGGTCTGCGTTTAGCTGGTTTTTCCTCTCTTTTACTAACTGTCCAGGTTTTATCAATTAATCTTTCCCGGAGGCTATTAGCTTCTGCTTCATTGAGTAAGATAACTTTTTTGCCCTGGGCAATTTTGCCCGTATCAGGGTCAAAATCTGCTCCTGTAGCTAGTTTTTCTCCTCCTAGGGTGATTAGTTTGGCTTCAAATAAATCTTTATTATGTTCTAAAGTCGCTTTTAAGTCCCAATAATCCCCTGATTGGAAGGCACGACGCTCTCTTTCTCGATTAACTAATAAGCGAACGGCAACGGATTGGACTCTTCCAGCAGATAAACCCCGTTTAATTTTCTTCCACAATAGAGGAGAGAGAGTGTAACCATAGAGTCGGTCGAGAATCCGACGGGTTTCTTGGGCGTAAACTAAGTCCCGATTGACTTCTCGGCAATCTTTTAAGGCTTGTTGGATGGCTTCACGGGTAATTTCGTGAAACACCATGCGTTTAACAGGAACTTTGGGCTTAAGAATTTCTAACAAATGCCAACTAATGCTTTCTCCTTCCCGGTCTTCATCCGTCGCTAGGATTAACTCGTCCGCTTCCTTGAGAGCTTGTTTAAGTTCTTGAACTACCTTTTTTTTGGTTTTGGGAATGACATAGATTGGTTCAAATTTATTATCAACATCTACTGCCAAATTTTTCCATGGCTTGTCTTTATAGGCAGCAGGAATTTCATCTGCTTTGGAGGGTAGATCCCGGACATGACCCATAGAAGCTTCTACCTGATAACTACTGGGTAAATAGTTACGGATGGTACGGGCTTTGGTAGGAGATTCAACAATAACAAGAGTTGACATAGACAGATAACTAACGCAGTAGAATAAAGAATGTTTGCCTTAAATTAGAATTAATGCCTTAATTTATAGTTATAGTGGACTCGAAATCAAAAACATCAGGTTTTAACCTCAGTTTAATTTCACCATACTAGACATTTACCCCGATGCTTTACTTGTTCTCTGATAACCTAAAAATTAAGATCACGTCAAGGAAGGGATAAATTACAGGTTACAATCCTTTGTGAAGCTTTTTAACATTCTGGAGACTTCAGTATTCAGAATTAATAATTTCTAATTCTAAAAAACTCTATGGATTTTTCTAGTAATGTTGCCAGTCAACTAAATGCAGGGACGATTTTGCCAGAGGGCATAGTCATTATTACCCTGATGGTTATTTTAATCGGAGATTTGATTGCAGGAAAGAGTTCTGCCCGTTGGTTACCCTATGTTGCGATCGCAGGTCTATTAGCTGCGGTGATAGATCTCTGTTTCCTCTGGAATTTACCCGAACCAGATGGGTTTTTATCGGCTTTCAGTAGCGATAATCTCAGTATTGTCTTTCGGGGAATTATTGCCCTTTCTACGGCAGTGACAATTCCCATGTCGATCCGCTACGTGCAGCAGTCAGGAACATCTTTAGCGGAATTTATCGGCATTATGCTGACAGCGACTTTAGGGGGAATGTTTCTTTCTGGGGCAAGTGAGTTAGTGACTATTTTCATTTCCCTAGAAATGCTCAGTATCTCTTCCTATCTGATGACTGGGTATATGAAGCGGGATCCTCGCTCCAATGAAGCAGCATTAAAGTATTTACTTATTGGGGCTTCTAGTTCGGGAATTTTCCTCTATGGTGTATCTCTACTGTATGGTTTATCAGGAGGAGAAACTAATTTAATTGCGATCGCAGCTAATATTACTGATGTTAGTGGGACTCAATCTTTGGGACTGGCAATATCTCTAGTATTCGTTATTGCAGGTATTGCGTTTAAAATTTCTGCTGTTCCTTTCCACCAGTGGACTCCCGATGTCTATGAAGGCTCTCCTACTCCTGTAGTAGCCTTTCTGTCTGTAGGTTCTAAAGCTGCTGGTTTTGCCCTGGCTATTCGTCTTTTAGTTACTGCTTTTGCCCCTCTTACAGAACAATGGCACTTTATCTTTACTGCCCTGGCTATTCTCAGTATGGTATTAGGTAATGTGGTAGCTTTGGCACAAACTAGCATGAAGCGGATGCTGGCTTATTCTTCCATTGCCCAAGCGGGTTTTGTCATCATTGGTTTGATTGCTGGTACAGATACAGGTTATTCCAGCATGATTTTTTACCTGTTAGTCTATCTGTTCATGAACTTGGGTGCATTCACCTGCGTCATTCTCTTTTCCCTACGTACTGGTACAGATCAGATCGCAGAATATTCTGGCTTATATCATAAAGACCCCTTGTTAACTCTCGGTTTAAGTATTTGTCTGCTTTCTCTGGGAGGAATTCCGCCTTTAGCAGGATTTTTCGGCAAGATTTATCTATTTTGGGCAGGTTGGCAAGCAGGAATTTATGGTTTAGTCTTGTTGGGTCTAATTACTAGCGTTGTCTCTATTTACTACTACATTCGAGTAGTAAAAATGATGGTAGTGAAAGAACCCCACGAAATGTCTGATGCTGTGAAAAATTATCCTGAAATTCGCTGGAATTTACCAGGGATGCGTCCTTTACAAGTGGGATTAGTTGTATCAGTTGTTGTCACTTCCTTAGCTGGTATCCTATCCAATCCTCTGTTTACCATAGCTAATGATTCTGTTACTAGTACTCCTATCTTGCAATCTGCTGTAGTTACCCAAGAATCACCCCAGGAAACTATTACAGTGTCTAGTCAGTCTTTAGCACCAGAGTTGGATATTTCTGACTAGTTACCAGATTAGGATACTTCTGATTTTTCTCTAGCCTGTGATTACAGGCTATTTTTTTTCTTGGTTTCTTGGCGTTGCATAATTCATCCCCTGCTAACCCAAGCTCTAACATAATACTAGAATCAATCTCTCCTCATCTCGGAGGTAGCTTCTGGAACCTGTATCAATACTGTTCGGATAGGCATCTTTTATTTATTTATTGGTGGAGGTATGGGGATGTAGGGAGTTCCCCATTTCCCCAAGTCCCCAATTCCCGTGCTTCCCCATTCAAAGAGCAATAATCGTGTTTCCGAACAGTATTGGAACCTGTATCATTGACGGCTGGTGCGATCGCTAGCCTAATCTTCAGTACTATACAATCCATCATAGGGACAAGTCGTGTTATTTGTTTCGTAAGTTTTGTCAGTCAACCAGGGGCTTTTGACATTGCAGGTAAAATGAGTATCCTACATTAGGATTATCTCCTAGTGAGTTTGAGTGAATCAGTTCCAAACGGTTAAAGCGCCCCGTTCGGTGGCTGATAGGCATGGGAGAAACGGCTTTCTGCTCAACAATAACAAACCCGATCTTAATTAATTGACCCATCAGTTCCCTCGGAACATATTCAACTTTATGTTCTGGATGAACGAAACCCTGCCTTACTTGCAATAGGGTTAGTTGGCGATTGGGAGTGTCCAAACAAAAGTGTCCATCGGGTTTAAGAATCCGATACACTTCCTGAATTAGTAAGGTTGCCTCTGCTGGTGTGATATGTTCAATACTCTGCCCTGACCAAACTAAATCAAATGTTTCATCTGGAAAGGTAGCGAGATTTGTCATTGAGATGTAATGGTAGTATATCTGCGTTCCTTGAGGAGTTGTATGACACTCAATATCAGATACATATGAGGACTTAAAGAAACGTTCCTCACTCGGCAAGTCAACGATATCAATACGTTCTGGTTGATAGGGATATCCCATACTCAGTAAAGTACCTGATGGATCGCTACCTGCAGCACCTCCCAGATCTAGAATAAGTTGGGCAGGTGGCAATTTTTTTTGTACTAACTGTAATCTCGCTTGGTGATGAGACAAAATACCCTGGGTGTGGAAAAGTTTCTGTTCTAAGCTAGCAGGAATCATCAGAAAAGAAAATAAAAGGGTAATGCGTGTAATTTCGCTGTTTTCTAGTTGCTTCAAATAAAAGTCAATCTCTGTCTCACAATATGTAGTTTTTAGAAAATATTGATAGATATGCTTAATATAAGTTTTATTACTGTTCTCTTTTCCAAATGCGCAGGATAAACTGTGCCTAATAAAAAATAGGAATAGCAGCCACAAATCTTTGGGATAGTAACTTAAATACCTGACAATTTTAGTGATAATAACTTGTTTTTGTTGATGGAATTGAAAAAAACTTTTGATTATTTCAGTTATTTCAGGCATGGGGAGTTTACTTAACTTTAATTGGGAAAATAGTTCAGATTGAAAACAAATTTTTCTCTAAACGGGTAATATGAAGTCCGTTTGAAAATCACGCTGTTGGGGGGCTAAGCTGGTCAACATCGAATTTGTCGGTTGAGGCTGGTCGCTTCGCGCACCAGGGCGTGAGGGGAGATAGGGAGATGGGGAGGTAGGGAGAGGGTTTTAAGGTTTGTTTCCTAATTAATAAAGCAAGCAAGTTAAATGTGGATTAACTTAAAACTTAAAATGTTTACTTCATGTCGTAACCAAATAAATTAGCATCTACTTCTGAGAGATCGATGTCAGCTAAACCATATTCCGCCCAGCGCCTTGATACCATATCCGCAGTATCAGCATCAGATTCTAAGGGTTCACCCCATTCGTGGTCAGTTTCAGGGGGAATTTTGGTTGTTGCATCAATTCCCATGCGCCCACCTAAACCTATTTTGGCACTAGCAAAATCGAGAGTATCAAAGGGAGTATCAGGGAGAATAAACACATCACGGGAAGGATCGACTTTAGAAGAAATTGCCCAAACTACCTGACGAGGATCGCGGATGTTAATATCTTTATCAACGACAATCACAAACTTGGTGTAAGTAAATTGGGGTAGGGCACTCCAAAAGGCGAGGGCTGCCCGTCTGGCTTGACCAGGATAAGCTTTATCAATGGAGATAATGGCAGCTTTGTAGCTTAAAGCTTCCATAGGCAGGAAGAAATCTACAATTTCCGAGACTTGCTGCCGTAAAATTGGGGTATAAATACGGTTAAGTGCGATCGCCATCATGGCTTCTTCTTTGGGAGGACGACCGCTAAAAGTAGTTAAATAGATAGGGTCTTTACGATGGGTCAGGCAGTGGAAGCGTATCAAGGGAGAGTCTTCCACCCCGCCATAGTAACCCATGTGATCGCCAAAAGGTCCATCGGGTAATACTTCCCCAGGGGTAATTGTTCCTTCCAAGACAAATTCCGAATCGGCTGGAACTTCTAAATCAACAGTTTTACATTTAGCTAGTTTAACCCCACTTCCACCATACAAACCAGCAAATAACCATTCTGATAAATCTACAGGAATGGGGGTGGCTGCTGCCATAATAATTAAAGGATCTACTCCCAACGCGATCGCAATTTCCAGTTTTTTCCCTGCTTCGGCTGCTTTCCGTAAATGTCTCGCCCCACCCCTAACTGATAACCAGTGAACAGTCATGGTAGTTTGAGATTGTAGCTGTAAGCGATATACCCCCACATTGGGTGTCCCTGTCTCACAATCTTTAGTAATTACTAATCCCAAAGTGATAATTTTTCCTGCATCCCCAGCATAAGGGCGAATCATCGGGATAGTATTTAAATCTAAATCTGATTCCTCAATGACTACCTGCTGACAAGGGGGAAAAAAGTCTCTTCCTGGTTTGGCTTTAACAACATCAAATAAAACTTTGCCAAAATCTATAGCTTGGGATACTTTTTTCGGTGGTTTGGGTTGTTGCAGCATTGCCAATTTGCGCCCCAAGTCTTCCAACTCTTCTGGTTGCTGCATATTCATCGCCCAGCAGATTCTTTCTACTGTACCCATAAGGTTAACAGCTACAGGAAAAGGCGAACCTTTAACATTCTCAAATAATAAACCAGGTCCCCCTGCTTGTAGCATTCGGTTAGAAATTTCTGCAATTTCTAAGTCTCCATCTACTAAAGCTTTAATCCGTCGTAGTTGTCCTCTTGCTTCTAAAATTTTGATAAATCCCCGTAAATCCCTAGCCATAGTTGAGTAGTATTAAAATTTCACTAATTTATTGTGACGCTTTCTGGGGAAAAATGGGGAATGGTGATTGGTGATTAGGCGTAGATATTCACTTACTGCTTTACTTAACTGAGATTTATCTAACTTATACAAGATCAAATAAGAGAACTTCTGTGTTATCTGCTAGACCTTTTAAGGTAATCTTGTCTTCAAGAACAATAGCAGCACCATCTCCAGCATTGAGAGATCGATCATTAACAGCAACTTCACCTCGAACCACTTGTAACCATGCAGAACGATTTGTAGCTAGATTATGAGTCACTGTTTCATCTACATTCAAGATAGTACTATAGACATCAACATCTTGATGAATAGTTACAGAACCATCTCTTCCATCCTGTGACCCCACTAACCTAAGTTTGCCTTGTTTATCTGCTTCGGTAAAGGCTTTCTGTTCGTAACTGGGTTTTAATCCTGTTTGTTCGGGAATAATCCAAATTTGCAAAAAGTGAACTGGATTATCACTAGAAGGATTGTATTCACTATGGGCAATACCTGTACCTGCGGACATTCGCTGCACATCTCCAGGGCGAATAATCGAGCCATTTCCAATGCTATCTTTGTGTTCTAGTTCTCCCTGAATAACATAGGAAATAATTTCCATATCCCTATGACTGTGGGTAGTAAAGCCTTGTCCTGGGATTACTTTGTCTTCATTAATTACTCTCAGATTACCAAAACCCATATAGTTAGGCTCGTAATAGCTACCAAAAGAAAAACTATGTCTGCTATCTAGCCAACCAAAGTTAGCAGAACCTCTTTCATCAGCAGGACGAAGTGTAATCATGATATCTTTCCTCGAAATGCCAAATCAAAAGATAGTTATTAGACTTCTGGCAATAGTAGATTAATCATCAACTTTGTTTGCGTTCATCTGTGTATTGGCTGTGAATCATCATTAAAAGCCATGACTTATGCCAGAAATCTCTGTTTATGGCATAAGTCATAACGAATTACCAAGAATTAAAGACTAGCGTGACTACCATCACAAAATGGCGTATTTTTAGTATCTTTGCACAAACACATCGCTACTTTCTTTTCTTCAGTAATCGTAAATTCCATCGGTGTAAAAGAAGTTCCTTGATGAGAACCATCACAAAAGGGTTGCTTACTGGAACTACCGCAACTACACCAGTAGTATTTTCCTGGTTTTAAAGTCATTAATTGAGGTTTAGTATCTGCAATTAGAGGTTTTGTCATGGTGTTATTGGTAAAAAATTTGTTGCTTTGAAGTTGATACTGATATTGTATATTGAAATCTATTTTTAAGACAATATCTAATTTTAAAGACATAATGTTTCCTTAAAAGATACAATTTATTATGGATAAATTTGAAAGTATGCAAGCCTTTACTAAAGTTGTGGAAGCAGGTGGATTTGCAGCAGCAGCGAGAAAAATGAATCTATCTCGCTCCACAGTCAATAAATTAGTGATTAATTTAGAAAAACAACTGGGAGTGCAACTGTTATATCGAACTACACGACAAGTTACCCTGACGGATACAGGTAAAGCTTTTTATGAACGGTGTATTAGCATCCTGGGAGATTTACAAGAAGCAGAATTAGAAGTATCACAACAGAATACTGAACCCAAAGGTACTTTCACAATTAATGCACCTATGTCTTTTGGAATATCTAAGTTGGGTTCTCTAGTAGCAGATTTTATGGCTCAATATTCCGACATTAAAATTCAATTGACTCTAGAAGATAGATTTGTTGACCCCATTAGGGAAGGTTATGATTTTGTGGTTAGAATTGCTGCAAAATCAGAGTCACCCAATTTAGTTGCAAATCCAATTGCCCCTATTAAAAGAGTTTTGTGTGCTGCGCCTAGTTATTTAGAAGCGAAAGGAATCCCCACTCATCCAGAACAATTAGTTAATCATTCTTGTCTGCACTACGGTTATTTAGCTACTGGTAGTCAATGGATATTAAGGAATTCAGATCGAGAATGGAAAGTTCCTATTAATGGCGTGTTCTGTTCTAATAATGGAGAAGTTTTAAGAGATGTGGCGGTTCGGGGTTTAGGAATTGCTCTTTTGCCGAGTTTTATTGTGGAACAAGAGTTAAACAATGGCAAATTACAAGTTGTTTTGCCTAGCTACACTCCACCAGATGTGTTTCTTTTAGCAATATATCCTGTAAACCGCCATCTTTCTGCTAAAACTAAACTATTTACCCAATTTTTACGAGATAATTTTCTGGATTTAGAACGATTCAAGCGTACTTCATATAACTCTGCCGTAGAAAGTGTCGGTCAGAACAAGACGATAAACATCCTACAATAAATTGAATTATCGATAAATAATTGTAAGGAATTGTAAGGTGGGCAATGCCCACCCTACCTATACTATGGGTAATTTCTGAGGAAATATAGATGACTATTTGGGTAAATGAACAAATCGATCCCTGTGGGATTGTCTATTCTTGTATCGCCTGCTGTAATGAACAGGCTGCAAAAGACTGTCACCAAAATTGGCAAACTAGTTTAACTGAAGCACAAAAACAGCAAGGATGGGTTGCTCGTCTTAGGACAGTTAATTCTTGGGATGATGTTCCTGTGAATGCGTTGAAATTGAGTTTTTAATCAAACACAAACAAGTTTGACAAAGCGTCTATTGATTTTTTGAGTCAGTTTCGGCATCTATGAAGGAACAATGGTGAACAACAAAATCTTGTGGTGTTCACTACCTACTTTCTCTCTAACTACTAAATATATGATCGTTTTGCGCCGAGTCTTCTTAAGTAGCTTGTTGTCAATCCTTGCTGTCGCTTTCTGGCTGCATTCGCCAGTTTGGGCTATATCTGACGTAAATGGGAGGGATATATTTAACTCCGCCTTAGAAAATATCCGTCAACAAAACTATCAGGAGGCTCTTGTCGGTTTTACTCAAGTAATTAATTTGAATGAGGATTTGGTTGGTGCAGCCTATAGCGATCGCTGTTTAGTTAACTTACAACTGCAACAGTATTTAGATGGGGAATCTGATTGTACTATCGCTCTTCAATATAACAGCGATAATTTAGAAGCTCGTTTGAATTTGGGACTAACCTATTATCGTTTAGGAGAGTGGGAAAAAGCGATCGCAGAATATAATGAAGTAATTAAACGCGATCGCCATGACTATCGAGCTTATTACAATCGGGGATTAGCTCATTTTGCCCTGAAAGATTATCCAGCAGCAATAGCAGACTACAATCTGGCTCTGATGTCTAACCGGGAAATTACGGAACAGCAAAAAACCTTAATTTATAGCGATCGCGGTGTAACTTATGTGATTTTAGAAGATTATCAAAATGGGATTATAAATTTTAATCAAGCGCTCAATTCAGAGCCGAATAATTATTCGGCTTACTTTAATCGTGGTTGCGCTCATCATCGACTAAAAAATTATATAGCAGCTATAGAAGATTTTACCCAAGTGATACAACTCAATCCTGATTTAACTCAAGCATACGTTAATCGGGCTATTTTACATCATAAATTGGGACGCAATAATAATGCTTTTGAAGATTTAGATATTGCTCTGGAGCAGTATAAACAACAAGGAGATGACTTTGCTTATCAGCAGGTTTTAGCTTTTAAAGAAGCAATAATCCAGTCTCGACCTAGTCAATTTGCGTGATGTGCCTACACTGACCTCTCCCGAGGCTCACCTACGGTAAAGTACGGAGCAGCTATAGCAATACGTCAGAAGGTTAGGACATAGGATTTAAAGTAGGGGCTTTTCGCGAGAAGCCCTTACAGAATTTGATTTGTCCTAACCTAAATTTGTAGGGCTATAAAAATCCCAAGCTAAACAAATATTTCTTTCTGTAACTTTCTCAACAAACATAGCATAATAAACATGCTAAACTTTAAGCGTTCCATATATAATTTATGGTAAAGTTTGAGAAATATTATAGACTGTGAGAATGAGGAGTGAACGATGTCTGATAATACTTGGAAATATAGGTTACTTACTTCTGCCCTTTTAGGGATGGGTTTAATAGCTTCCTCTCCCTTAACGGCAAAGGCTCAAAATGCTTCTGGTGATATTTTGGGACAACTAGAACAATACAGCCTAGAAGAAGGAAACTCTGTCAATCAAGTGACCAATGTCAATCAATTGCGAGATGTATCTCCTACCAGTTGGGCTTATGAAGCACTCAGGAGTTTGGTAGACCGCTATGGTTGTATTGTTGGTTATCCCAATCAAACCTACCGTGGTAATCGAGCTCTCAGTCGTTATGAATTCGCTGCTGGGTTAAATGCTTGTTTGAACCAAATCGAACGGCTCATTGCTGCTTCTGAAGCCGTATTAAGAGAGGATATTGATACTCTCAGTAGGCTTATGCAAGAGTTTGAAGCTGAATTGGCTACTCTCAGCGGAAGAGTTGATAATATGGAAAGTCGTATTGCTTTCTTAGAAGATCATCAATTTTCCACAACTACCAAACTAGCTGGGGAAGTGATAATTGCTGCCACTGGTAACTACGGTAGTAAGAACTCCAACCAGACTATCTTGGGGGATAGGGTACGACTAGAATTCAACACTAGCTTCACCGGTAACGACCGTTTGGTTACTCGTCTAGCAGCGGGCAGCTTTGAGCGTTTCAAAAACGATTACAAGTTTGAGGGCGACCTTGGTGGTGGTGTACGTGGGGAGAGAAGACTACGGGACCTAGAGAGTGGCACTAATACCCAAACTTTTAATATCTTCGAAGGTGAGGAGAATGATGTCTTTATCGACTGGATCGCGTACTACAAACCGATTAAGCTGGGAAGGGTTGAATTCGACAGTTACGTAGCTGCCAGAGGTGGGATACACAGCGACTACGTCCCCACTCTCAACCCCTACTTTGAAGATTTCGACGGTGGTAATGGAGCCTTATCGCCCTTTGCCACTGAAAACCCAATCTATCGGGTCGGTGGCGGTTCTGGTTATGCTGCTAAATTTGACTGGCAACCCCGAAGGGGCATTGTTAAGAATGTAGACTTTACCGTGGGTTACTTAGCTGGTAATGCCGGGGATCCTCAGGAGGGAGCTGGTCTCTATAATGGTGACTATAGTGTGCTGGCTCAGATTAATGCCAATTTCGCCGACAGAGTAGATTGGGGGGTTACCTACGTCAGAGGTTTTCATAAAGGAAACAACCCGATCTTCGGCTTAGGAACACAAAACAATACAGGGATCGTAGGTACCGCATTCGCCAACCTATCTAAATCAGAACTAATTGATGCTGCTGGAGATGATGAGGTAGCGGCACGATTTTTTGAAGATGAGCTTGGAGACAAGACAACCAACAACATCGGAACACAATTGTCTTGGCGCGTCAACGACCGAGTTAATATCAGTGGCTTCTTTACTTACACGGAAGTTGAAGTCACCAGGACTGATAGAGACCGTGATATCTGGACTTATGGTGTTGGCATTGCCTTCCCAGATTCCTTTGGTTTAAAAGAAGGAGCTCTAATAGGTATCTTTGCAGGGGTACAACCCTATTTGGGTGATACCAAATTCGACAATGTGATAGTTTCTAATAATGTTCCCGTCCATGTAGAAGGCTTCTTCAAGTATCCCCTAACAGATAATATCTCAATTACTCCTGGTATCATCTTTCTGACGAATCCCGAACAGAGTGAGGAGAGCAAAGACCAAGTTATTGGTACTATCAGAACTACCTTCACTTTCTAGTATATGACCTAGAAGGAATTACTCTAGTTGATACTCTCACCGCTAAAGGCTATGCCTTTAGCGGTAAATTTTTTGTCCTTGACTTCTCACCTTGCTAAAGCACCGCTCCGCTAGGGGATTCTAATAAGGATGTTTCGTGATGGACGGGGTTCATAAACGGAGGGGCTGTGTGCGGAATCGAATTCCG
>JASJEK010000411.1 GCA_030064915.1 Xenococcaceae cyanobacterium MO_234.B1 | reverse complement strand
CTGGATAGCGATCGCTTTTTAGACTTCGAGAATAGAATGGCTGATTTGAAACGAGATTCTCTTACTTCCCTACCCTTGTTTGTTCAGTACAGCTAGAATGTAATTCGCATCTCTAAGGGGTTTTAGTAGGTTTGCTACTCTCCTTTTGGCTGAAAAACCTTTCAGTACGTGGCTAAATCTAAATTAGCTTCTTTTGCCCCATTTAATTGTTCTGATTGTAAGCTTACCATTAAGTAAGCACTCATCACTATTTCCCACCATCTTTCAATTCTACTATAGTCGGTTACTCGAAAATCTGCCCATCCTAATTCATTCTTACTTTGCTTTAATCCATACTCTACTCAATTTCTTATAGGAGATCTGAGTCAATTTGAGAATGAGCGACAATTATTCAGCTATACGGGACTCACTCCCTCGGAGTTTTCCAGTGGCGAGACAGTTCGCAAGGGTCATATCATACTAAATCCGGTTTTAATAAGATACTTAAAAGTTAAGCAAGTCAGAAGTCAGAAGTCATAATTCAGAAAGGTTGTAGCCGAATTAGGAAAAGTATACTTTGATAATCGGATTTAGTATCACTCGTCAAGGAAATACTCGTGTCCGTCATGTCCTGAATCAAGCTGCCATAAGAGCCATTAAGAAAGATCAAGATTTAAAAGCCTTTTTTGAGCGGATTGCTCCGAGGACTGGCAAGAAAAGAGCCATTGTGGCAGTTGCCCGTAAATTGATTGGTCGGATTCGAGCTGCTTTTAAAACTCGCCAGCCTTATCAAATGAACCCCATCACTCTCTCAGCAGCATAGGACAAGACAACCCATCAGAAATCATTTGGAGCAACTTTGAAAGAAGACTAGCAACTTTTGACCGCTGTAACCCCGTCAATCAGTCTGTGTGCGAGCAACGACTACGAACGTTATGTATGCGGTGCAGTATCCTTCAGGACGAATGTGAAAATTGTGGCATGACCACGGTCATGACCACGAATAACTGAGTGTTGCGACTTGTTCTCTCATCTCCTGCCGTCTGCTGGAAAAAAAGTAACTCGACTGTTGTGAATTTTTCAAACCTTCATATATCAACTAGTCTGGAGCTTGATTTTGGCTCATTTGGAATTGCAACATTGCGATCGCGAACGGAAGAATAGAGGTTTCAGGTGTCATGAGAGTCACCCAACCAAGATGAATTTACTCCATATCTTCATAAATATCGCTTGGATGTTATACCAGAAAAGGGATAGAGGATTTCACAACAGTCGAGAAAGTAAGTTATCTTTTGAATTCAAATCGCGGAGTTTTGTCTTCAGGTTATTTCTGACACCTACTTTGTGTCTAGGACTAGAACAGCATCAATCATGAATCTATTCCGCTCATAAGTGATGGGGATGGAACTCTCTTGCCTCTGGCAGATTCCTGTCATTCGCTAAACGAATATCATTAACCCCTTGACAATCATCATAACTGACTGAGGGTTGCGGATTATTCAATTTATCTTCTCTATCTTTAACTCTTTCTGAGATTGAGGTTATTAGCCTATAGTTGCACTGTTACTCTTTATCTCCCTTTTGCTGGAATGTCATCTTACAATAATTATCTCCCATTCAAGATTTGCTATGCCGGGGGAACTGCTGTTTTTGGCGTTCGCCGCACCCTAGATAACCAAGTAGATAATGGCTATGCCATCCTTAATAATTCCGTAGCAGCTTCGCTGCTTAGAATTCTCTTATCAAATTTGCTTGTCTGACTTGACAAATCATCATGAATGACAAAAGAGGGATAAGATAATTTTTCAGCTATATAATCAAATTTTTCAATAAGTGATCGCGCTTTCTAACTCACAACAGTCGAGTAATTACCTAGATGAGCCTTCCCCTTTATTCAGAGGTGCGCGCGACTTCATTGCCCATAGATGCTGTCCGTCTTCCGATGCACGTGCACCGATTGCAAGAAGCAACCTCTTTGTTTTTTCTTCATCTGCACCGATGACATGAGCTAATGTTTCCAATTTGCGCCATGTATACTTTTTGTGACTTAACATTTCTTTCAACAACTCTTTTGCTGGTTTTTCCTTTTCCGACTCTGACTTTTTCTTTAGAAAGTGCATCACAATATTACCAGCCATAGTCGCAATAGAGCCAATAACGGCACCAGCGACACCAATTAGAGCGATTATTACTTCTTTAGTCATTTTTCATCCTTCGTCTCTTTAACAACGTGTTAGCCCTGGTTGACTGACAAAACTTTTGAAACATTTGATTTTTCGTAGGTTGGGAAGCGCGACAGCGTAACCCAACGCAACCTCATCCTGTGTTGGGTTTCATCCTTCAACCCAACCTACAATTTAAAACTAGCGAATTGATTATTAACTCCCAATCTGCTCAAGATTTTACTGTGTAAGGGTTATAGATATTTTAGGATTATCTTTTGTCAGTCAATCAGGGGTAAACCACAATAGCCTGGTAGAGTTATCCTTACAGAGTCAGACTGTAAACCTCGCTACAATGGCAGCAACACCTGAAGATAAACCAAAAATATAGAATTTCCTTGAGCAAGGGGGAATAAGATAACTCTTGATTGATTAAAGTTAAATCCCAATCAATTCTACATTTCCTGTCATTGATATTATTTCACGTCATAAACCAGAAACAGTCCTTCTTTTTCAGGGAGATTTAGGGAAAGCAAAACCAAACTATTAATTAGTTACTACAGGAGACATAATCTATGCAACCAACCAATCCACAAAAGTTTACTGAAAAAGCATGGCAAGCTATTGTAAGAACTCCCGATATTGCTAAACAGAATCAGCAGCAACAAATTGAAAGCGAACATTTACTAAAAGCCTTAATTGAAGAAGAAGGATTAGCTAGTAGTATCTTTAATAAGGCTGGTGTTAACGTTACAAAAGTCAGAGATAAAGTTGATAGCTTTATTAATAGTCAACCGAAGGTTAAAAATCTCGGAGACTCTATCTACTTGGGACGTAGCCTGGATACCTTATTAGATAGGGCGGATAAATTTCGTAAAGAATTTGAAGATGAATATATATCGATTGAACATTTGGTATTAGGATATGCTAAAGACGATCGCATCGGAAAAAACCTATTTAAAGAATTTGGACTAACTGAAAAAAAATTAAAGGAGATTATCAAACAAGTGCGGGGAAGTCAAAAAGTAACCGATCAAAATCCGGAAGGAAAATATCAAGCTTTAGAAAAATACGGTAGGGAATTAACCGAATTAGCGAAACAAGGTAAACTCGATCCTGTTATTGGTAGGGATGAAGAAATTCGTCGTACCATTCAAATATTGTCCCGTCGGACAAAAAATAATCCTGTGTTAATTGGTGAACCAGGTGTGGGTAAAACTGCTATTGTAGAAGGATTAGCCCAACGGATTGTCAACCGAGATGTTCCTGAATCTTTACGCGATCGCAAATTAGTCGCTTTGGATATGGGTGCGTTAATCGCAGGGGCGAAATACAGAGGGGAATTTGAAGAAAGACTCAAAGCAGTATTAAAAGAAGTTACCGAGTCAGAAGGTAACATTATCATGTTCATCGACGAGATACACACCGTAGTGGGTGCTGGTGCAACTCAAGGGGCGATGGATGCAGGTAATTTACTCAAGCCGATGTTAGCTAGGGGTGAATTGCGTTGTATCGGTGCAACTACCCTGGATGAGTATCGCAAATATGTCGAAAAAGATGCAGCCTTAGAAAGACGCTTTCAATCTGTACTTGTAGATGAGCCGAATGTAATAGACACTATCTCTATTTTACGGGGTTTGAAAGAACGTTATGAAGTTCATCATGGAGTTAAAATTTCTGATACCTCTTTAGTTGCAGCAGCTACCCTATCTAATCGTTACATAAGCGATCGCTTTTTGCCAGATAAGGCAATTGACTTGGTGGATGAAGCAGCAGCTAAACTCAAGATGGAGATTACTTCTAAACCCGAAGAGTTAGACGAGATAGATCGTAAAATTCTTCAGTTAGAGATGGAAAAATTATCCCTACAAAAAGAAGAAGATAAACTTTCCCAAGAAAGGTTAGAGCGTTTAGAAAAAGAATTAGCCGATCTTAAAGAAGAACAATCCGAGCTTAACGCCCAATGGCAATCGGAGAAAGAAGTGATCGAGAAACTTAACAATTTCAAAGAGGAAATTGACCGCGTTAACCTAGAAATTCAACAAGCAGAAAGGGATTACGATCTCAATAAAGCTGCGGAATTGCGTTACGGAAAACTTACCGACTTACAACGTCAAATTAAAGAAATCGAAAGTAAGCTAGAAGAAAAACAATCTAGTGGACGCAATTTGTTACGAGAAGAAGTAACAGAAACTGATATTGCCGAAATTATTTCTAAATGGACAGGAATACCTTTGAATAAACTTGTTCAATCAGAAAAAGAAAAACTGTTGCACTTAGAAGACGAATTACACGAAAAAGTAATCGGACAAGAAGAAGCTGTCACTGCTGTCGCTGACTCCATTCAACGCTCTCGCGCCGGATTAGCTGACCCCTTACGTCCCACTGCTAGCTTTATTTTCCTGGGACCCACAGGTGTAGGAAAAACCGAATTAGCTAAAGCTTTAGCGAAAACCCTGTTTGATTCCGAAGCAGCTTTAGTGCGGATTGATATGTCGGAATACATGGAAAAACACAGTGTATCCCGTCTAGTCGGTGCGCCTCCAGGGTATGTCGGATACGAAGAAGGGGGACAACTCACCGAAGCTATACGCCGTCGTCCCTATTCTGTAATTCTCTTTGATGAAATCGAAAAAGCTCACGCAGATGTCTTCAATATTATGTTACAAATTCTCGATGATGGACGCTTAACCGACTCTCAAGGGCGCACTGTCGATTTTAAAAACTCCATTATCATCATGACTAGTAATATTGGTTCCCAGTATATCCTAGATGTAGCTGGTGACGACTCCCAATATGAAGAAATGCGCTCTCGTGTGATGGCTGCAATGCGGGATAGTTTCCGCCCGGAATTCCTCAACCGTATTGACGAAATTATCATCTTCCACAGCTTAACTAAAGCCCAACTGCGACCCATCGTTAAACTGCAAACTCAAGGAATTGAAAAACGCCTCGCCGATCAAAAATTATCTCTAAAACTATCAGATGATGCGATCGATTTCTTAGCCGAATTAGGTTACGATCCTGTCTATGGTGCAAGACCTTTAAAACGGGCAATTCAAAGATATTTAGAGACTGCGATCGCAAAGTCAATTTTGCGAGGAGAATTCCAAGAAGGGGATACTATTTTCGTCGACGTGGAAGATGAAAGATTAACCTTTAAGCGGTTATCTGTGGAAATGTTAGCGTAATCAGTAGACTTCTTGCAAAAGTCAGGTAAAAGGTAAAAGGTAAAAGGTAAAAGGTTATGTCCTCATTGATTTTAGGGTCAATCCGATAACTAATATAAAAGTATAAAAGCTACCTCTTAACTTTTACCCTTTACCTCTTATCTAAAAAGACCAATGTTTATGGAACTTATAGAAAAACTCGAAAAGTTAAGAACTCCACATTACAAAGATATCTAAATAGGGTTTGTTGAAAAAGTGAAAAGAAAATTTTCTAAAAAATTAGCCCGAAAAAGTGTCAAAGTCCTGCTAAGCGCGATTCCTCAAATTTTAGCGATCGCTGTTGGTTAACTTTCCCTTCAAATAATTTACATCAAACTTAATTCCTGACGGTTCGCCCATTTTTCAACTTTGGAAAAAATGGGCGAACCATGAGTCAATATGACGTACAGAGAAATCTGTTTTACTGATGCCTTACCTAAAACTGGCTATTCCGTGGTTAAATATTCTTTTATGCTTTAGAAAATAGAATTTAAATTTATGATCTGGGCATATAGTCTCTGGAAATTTTCTCGTCCTCATACAATAATTGGTACAAGTCTTAGCGTCTTAGCTTTATATCTCATTTCTCTAGCTACTACAAACAGTGCAGTTTCTGGACTG
>JASJEK010000109.1 GCA_030064915.1 Xenococcaceae cyanobacterium MO_234.B1 | reverse complement strand
CCTCGGAATTAAAACTCAACTTAATAACCTAACTGGTAAAGGCGCATTAGATTCTTGGGAGATTATGGTTTCTCGAAAGCTAGAACAAACTAATTATATTAGAGCCACTTTATCTAACAAAAAGGCTTGGACTCTTCATCCCAAAGATCGCAGTAAGCAATTTATTAAAGCTTTGCCTCAGATAATTGAGAGAATTGAGCAAGGAGATTATCCTTCCGAACAAGCAGGTCATTACGATCTAATTTCTAATTTATGGTATTAAAACTGATCTTTCATCCCTCTTAAACGTCCGAACACTCTAGCTGGTTCTTGCATTTTAGTCACTTCTTGTAAAGATGGTGCATCCCAGCGTAAAAAAGGATTGGTTTTCTTTTCAATTCCTAATACAGAAGGAACAGTTGCTTTCCCTAAAGCGCGATCGCGTTTAACAGATTCGTATCGGTTTTGTAAATCAGAATTATCTATCTCTACAGTAAGAGCAAACTTTAAATTATTGAGAGTATATTCATGGGCGCACCACACCAAAGTATTATCAGGTAAAGCTCGAAACTTACTCAAAGAATCTACCATTTGAGTAGGAGTACCCTCAAATAAACGACCGCATCCCCCTGCAAAAAGGGTATCTCCACAAAATAAATTTCCTGTATTTTCCCCATGACTGGGAGGAAAATAATAAGCAATATGGGCACGAGTGTGACCAGGAACAAAGAACACTTGTCCTGTTTCTCCTGCAAATTCTACTCTATCCCCTTCTTGTAAAAAGAATTTTTGTCCAGGAATTCTCCCTCGATCTTCTATTCCACCATAAACACAAAGATCGGGAAAATGCTCAATTAACTTCCGATTTCCCCCTACATGATCGGAATGATGATGAGTATTAAAAATAGCTACTAAATCTAGCTCTAGTTCCTCTAATCTGTGTAATACTGGTTTGGCTACAGCAGGATCAACTACTCCTGCGGTACGAGTTTTGAGATCGTATAGTAAAAAGATGTAGTTGTCTGACAATACCGCTATGCGCTCAATCTTCACTTAATAATTCCTCAATACTACGTTAAAAGTACAGTTACAGTAACCTTATACAAGCAGTAATTAAGATGAATGCAAAAGGAATTTATACCCTAGCAAATGATACAGTTTGCGATCAACTAATTGCACTACTTAATAGTATTGAGCATAATGTTAGTCCAGATATTCCTATTTGTGTAATTCCTTTCGATCATCGGCTTGAGATGGTCAGAGAGGAAGTTAATTCTAGAGCCAATGTTATTCTTTTTGATGATCCAGAAGCAATCCAAAAATGGGAAAATTTTGCCCAGGAGGTTTGGCAAGTTCATCCGGCAGCTAGGAAAAAAAACTGGAGTCGTCCGCCTTGGGGAAAAGGTCATCACCGTAGGTTTGCAGCTTTTGATGGTCCCTTTGAAAAATTTGTCTTTTATGATGCGGATAGTCTAGCAATGAAGCCAATAGATGGTATTTTTGAAAAGCTAGAAAATTATGATTTTGTCTTTGATGATTGGGAACACAGAAAACCAGATAAAAGTACGGCTTTAGATATTCCCTTGATTGTCCAAAGTGGTCTTTATAAAGAAGAAGATATTAGACCTAAACTACACTGTTCCAGCTTATTTGGCTCCAAGAAAGGAATTTTCAATCAAGAAGAATTATCTTTTTTAAAAAAGCAATTAGTTGAAGTAGGAGAGGTAGCTTGGATTTCTCGTTGGTGGGATGATGCTTTTTTGTTTAATTATCTAACTCTCAGATGCGATCGCACCTTATATAATTTCACCCTCAGTTCCAATGGACAGGATAGAACCGGCAATTGTGCCGATGCCGATCCTTTTGTTAATGTCGATAACGTCCTTTATAATCAGCAAGGATTAAAGCCAATTCATCGTATTCACTATATGAACTATTCTTCTCAAGATTTTGCCCGTTTGTGTCAGGGTGAAGATGTGAACATTCGCTATAAAGAGGAATTTTTATACTATCGATTCTGGAAAAACCTTGAAGATAAACCAAAAGTTCTCAAACAACCTAGCCTAGTAACTAAACTCAGTCGTAAAATGCACCAAGGCGTAAACAAACTCTGGTTCTACCTAGTGGGTTGAATTTGCCTGATACCAAATCCTGTTTACATAGCATCTTTATCCTTGAAGTCTGCGTAGGCAGACTTTGTCTGTATAGCGTGCCGTTTTTAACCTGTCAGAGATAAATAGGTTTTGATAATCGGATTTAGTATGACTTTTCAGGTTGTCTTAGGTTGAGTCGAAAGAGGCAGGGGGCAAGAGAAAATACTAGCCAGAAGGAAGGAGGAGGGGGAAAAACAGTAGATGGACAAGTTTTTCAGAAGTAGCGATCGCCAATCTCCAAATTGACTTCTAATACTTGAATAATTTGAGTTTATTGCAAGTATCATTAATCAGTTATCAGTTGTCAACAATTGGCAATTAGCAAACAACAATCACATTAAAATAGAGGTAAGCAAAAAAGGTATCTAGTGATGGGTAAGAAAGCCAAGCTCAAAAAAATCCGTCGAGAATTAAAAGCTACATCAGGAGAAAATTCTCAACCCAATCCTAATAACTTCATCAAACAGGTTGAAAAAACAGGTTATCGCTTGCAGAACATACAGCGATCGCCTGAAGTTCCCAGAGATAATGTAGAGCCTCAGTTGTAACAAAAGGCTCTTAGTTTTGGTTGATTATGCTTAAAATATAAATATTTACAAAACACAATAAAACTTTACTTGTCGATAAAATTACGTCTGACAAGCAGTATTTGTTGTGGACATTTGATTAACACAATCCCATACCAACTTTATCCATGCAATCTACTCCCAATATCAACCAATTTATCCCCGATACTCTTACTAAACTTGCTTATCAAGGATTACAAGAAAGTAAAAAAATCTTTAGTGTGGCTCACAACACGATCGTCGATTCCATTACCGATATTATTGTTCCCGAAAGAAACGGTAAAACCAAACCCTTATCTCCAGCAACACTCGCTAAACTTCAAGAGCGAGTCCAAATATTACAAGAAATAGATTGGCAAGATGCTCAAGCAGGAGTATATCCCAGTGAAGTACTTTTTGATAATTTCTGGGGTGATTTTTTCCGTTACTATCCTGAAGTATGGCTAGATTTACCAAAAATTTGGTCAAGATTTCAAAACAAAGAATATCAGAAATTTGACCCAGAAATTGAGCGAGAAGGCTATCCTTCCTACTATCTACAAAACTTCCACTATCAAACCGATGGTTATCTAAGTGATTTATCTGCTAACCTCTATGACTTACAAGTAGAAATCTTATTTAATGGTTCAGCAGATGCAATGCGGAGACGCATTCTTAAGCCTCTAAAACAAGGATTACAAGCTTTTAGTGACATTCCGACTTCACAAATAAGAGTACTAGATGTTGCTTGTGGCACAGGGCGCACCCTGAGAATGATTCGCGCTGCTTTACCCAAAGCAAATCTCTTTGGTACTGACTTATCTCCTGCTTATCTCCGTAAAGCCAACGAACTTTTATCGGAAATTCCTGGAGAATTACCCCAACTGCTACAAGGTAATGGGGAAAACTTACCTTATACTGATAATTACTTCCATGCTATTACTTCTGTTTTCCTCTTCCATGAACTACCACCCAATGCGAGACAGCAAGTAATAGAAGAATGCTATCGAATGCTGCAACCAGGAGGAACTTTAGTAATTTGTGACTCGATGCAAGTATCAGACTCTCCCGATTTTCAAACCATGATGGATAACTTTTCCATGATGTTCCACGAACCCTACTACAAGCATTACACCATCGACAATATAGAGGAGCGTTTAGCTAAAGCTGGATTTGTCGATATACGTACTAAAAACCATTTTGTCAGTAAATATTGGGTTGCTAAAAAGTAGTAAGTAGCAAGTAGCAAGTAGCAAGTCTAAATACACTGCTGCTTGCTGTTTGTGAAAATTAAATGATTAGATGAAATTATGTTAATGAATAATACTAATATTACTATATATTACTATTCAAAAAAAACTAAATTTTTGCTATTAGAGTTATTAAAGATTATACAGAATGAAGTAGTAAAAACTTTGATCATACAGGTAAGCTATTAGCAAAAAAGTTTTTACGCTCTGGTACTTCTATTGTGCTAATTGTGCTGAAACCGAATTGGCTTAATCTAATAAAGATTTTTGGTCTAAATATTCTATCCCATTAAAACAAGCATCTGAAACTCGTTAATTGGATAAATATCATGATTGATTCTAATTTACTTGCTGCTCATAAATTTCAATTAATGCTTGATGAACTCAATTAAATTTGTAAAAATATTGCTCTCTACAAGCAAAAAAGTTAAAGAAAAAGAATAACTTTTTATACTAATTCTCTATGAAGTTGCACTTAATTTTTATAGATAGGGCGTATGGCATATGCCCCTACAAAATATGTATTAAATCCATTATTAAAGATAAATAGTATTACTTGCTAATATTTGCTACTTGATTAGTGGTAATATCAGGAAGCGCAATACAATCCGAGATAATTTATTGTTTAGTTCATTGTTAAAAAGAGAAAAACAATCACTATGATTCACGATATATTTATGCCTGCCCTTAGCTCCACAATGACGGAAGGAAAAATTGTTGAGTGGACAAAATCGCCAGGAGATAAAGTTGCTAAAGGGGAAACAGTGGTGGTAGTGGAGTCGGATAAAGCCGACATGGATGTAGAATCCTTCAACGAAGGCTATTTAGCAGCTATTTTAGTAGAAGCAGGACAAGAAGCTCCCGTAGGAAATGCGATCGCATTATTAGCAGAAACCGAGGCAGAAATAGAAGAAGCTAAAAAACGCGCTGCATCTGCTAAAGGAGGCTCTGCTACACCTGTTGCTGCACCCACTACAACCTCTACACCAACTCCTGCTGCTGCACCTGTTGCGGCTACACCTACTACTGCTAGTTCTAATGGTAGCGGTAGAATTGTGGCTTCTCCTAGAGCGCGGAAACTGGCGAAACAATTTGGAGTTGATCTCAAAACTTTACAAGGAAGTGGCCCTTATGGGCGTATCATTGCAGCAGATATCGAAAAGGCTGCGGGGAAAGCTCCTACTGTTACTAAACCGGTAGCTACTACTCCCCCAGTAGCTTCTGCTATCACTACAACAGCACCTACTCCTGCACCTGTACCTGTAAGTATTACTCCAGGGGAAACTGTACCACTCAACACCCTACAAAAAGCAGTGGTACAAAACATGGTGATGAGTTTGCAAGTACCCGTTTTCCACGTCAGCTACGATATTATTACTGATGCTCTAGACAACCTTTACCAGCAAATCAAATCTAAGGGTGTCACCATGACAGCACTTCTAGCCAAAGCTGTAGCTGTTACCCTACAAAAACACCCCGTAGTTAATGCTAGTTATGTCCCCGATGCTATTAAATACAACTCCGACATTAATATTGCGGTAGCGGTAGCTATGCCTGATGGTGGTCTAATTACTCCTGTACTACGGAATGCAGATCAGATGGATATCTATTCCCTCTCTCGTACTTGGAAAGACTTGGTAACTCGGGCTAGAAGCAAGCAACTACAACCTGATGAATACAGCACTGGGACATTTACCCTTTCTAACTTGGGTATGTTTGGCGTAAGTAGCTTCGATGCTATCTTACCACCTGGACAAGGTTCAATTATGGCGATCGCTTCTGCTCGTCCTCAAGTGTTTGCTAATGATGCTGGCATGATAGGAGTCCAAAAGCAAATGACTGTAAATATGACCAGCGATCATCGGATTATCTACGGCGCACAAGCTGCTGCTTTCTTGCAAGATTTAGCGAAGTTAATTGAAAGCGATCCTCAGTCTTTGACTTTGTAATCTAAGGTATATCTGGTGGGCATTTCCCACCTTTTTAACTTGAGTTCGGAGAGACCTTTTAAATAAAAAACAGTTAAATAAAAAACAGATTAACACTTTAGTCATGTACCTTGTTTTTTCATTTTTGAAATAGCTCCAATCAATCCAACAGTAAGAAAACCTAAAAGAAAATTGGGTTCTGGGACTTTAAACGCACCATCAAAACTGTTTGTAAATAAAATTCCTTGCTTGGGACCTATGATACCAGTAACGGTTACAGTAAGAGTCCCACTACTTTAAAATGACATAAACTGAAAATTCTCTGAGTCAGATTAGCCATTTTCCCAGAAAACTCTCAGAAAATCATCATCTTGAATTTAGATAAGGCTTTTACCTTGGTTAACAGTAAAGTAAACACCTAAAGAATTGAGAGTTATGAAAATTCAGCATTTACAAACTATTGGTTTAACTTCTGCTTTATTGTTAACTACTATCGGTGGAGTAGTAATTACACCCCAAGTAAAAGCTAATTCTTTAAGAGAGTCCACTCAATTGGTAGCTGTTAAAACTACTAGTACTAATAGCTTTGTCTCTGTAGGAGGACACAAAACTACTGGTGGAGTCAAAATAAAGAGTGAAAATGGAAAAAGATATTTAGAATTTGATCGGGCTTTTGCTACAGATAATGGTCCTGATTTAAAGGTAGTGCTACATCGTAATAGTTCTGTAGGTGCTAATCTTAAAGAAGGTGACTATGTTGCGATCGCACCTTTAAATAGTTTCAATGGTAAGCAGCGTTATTTAATTCCTAATAATATCGACTTAACTAAATATTCTTCTGTTGCTATTTGGTGTAAACAGTTTAATGTCACCTTTGGCTATGCACAATTGCCTGATACGCCTAATGTGGTTTCTTCTGGGAATTTCGTTACGGTAGAACAAGATCATCCCACTGCAGGTAAAGCAACTATCATCGAAGAAAATGGACAAAAATACCTTGAATTTGATGCTGACTTTACCACGGCACGGGGGCCGGCAGTTAAAGTAGTATTACACCGTAACAATTCTGTTCCTGTAAATCTTCGAGAAGAAGAATATATTACCATTGCATCTCTACAAAGTTTTGATGGGAAACAAAGATATACTCTTCCTGCTGATATCGACCTAGATAAATATCAATCAGTAGCTATCTGGTGTCAACGGTTTAATGTAACTTTTGGTTACGCAGACTTGTAAAATTGGTACTGCTAGATTTCAGGATAAGTTTATTTTACTAGTCCATTGTATTTTTAAAGTGTTCACCTTGTAGATATACGACACAATCATGTGTCGTGTTTTTCTTATAAACATAACTTATGGACAAGAACTACCTTGTAAGGGCGAATGGCCATTCGCCCCTACCAAAAATATAAATTCAGGATTCTTCACATATGAAGTTCTACAAAACTAACTAGACATAGGATAATAAGAAATTGCTGAATAAATGTATCTTTAGATAAATTCTTCAAACCAACAGATACAAACACTAAATATAAGGAGCAACTATTGGTTACTACAACTTCCTTTAACACAATCAAATCTGAAGAAATTTTTGCCGCAGCGCAGAAACTAATGCCAGGGGGGGTTAATTCCCCTGTTCGAGCATTCAAATCTGTGGGAGGACAACCCATTGTCTTTGACCGCGTTAAAGGCGCGTATGCTTGGGATGTAGATGGCAATCAGTATATTGACTACGTTGGGACTTGGGGACCTGCGATTTGTGGACACGCTCATCCTGAAGTAATTGAAGCACTACATCAAGCTTTAGAAAAAGGTACTAGTTTTGGCGCACCTTGTCTATTAGAAAATGTTCTAGCTGAAATGGTCATCGAGGCTGTACCTAGTATTGATGTTGTCCGTTTTGTTAACTCTGGGACAGAAGCCTGTATGTCAGTATTGCGTTTGATGCGTGCTTTTACAGGTAGAGAAAAAATCATTAAATTTGAAGGCTGTTACCACGGACATGCAGATATGTTCTTGGTCAAAGCTGGCTCAGGGGTAGCAACTCTCGGCTTACCAGATTCTCCTGGCGTTCCTAAATCTGTTACCAATAGCACTCTTACTGCACCCTATAATGACCTGGAAGCAGTTAAAGCTTTATTCGCGGCAAATCCTGACTCTATTGCAGGGGTAATTTTAGAGCCTGTTGTGGGTAATTCTGGCTTTGTAACTCCTGATGCTGGTTTCCTTGAAGGATTACGAGAAATAACTCAAGAATACGGTGCATTGCTAGTATTTGATGAAGTAATGACTGGTTTCCGCATCTCCTATGGTGGCGCACAAGCTAAATTTGGGGTAACTCCTGACTTAACCACTCTCGGTAAAGTTATTGGTGGTGGTTTACCTGTAGGTGCTTATGGGGGAAGGGCCGATATTATGGCAATGGTTGCACCAGCAGGTCCAATGTACCAAGCAGGAACACTATCAGGAAATCCCCTAGCAATGACTGCGGGAATTAAAACTCTAGAATTATTGAGAAAACCAGGTACTTACGAGCAGTTAGACCGCATTACCAAGAAATTAGCTGAAGGAATGCTAAAAATTGCTAAAGAAGCTGGTCACGAAGTAGTTGGTGGTCAAATTAGTGCCATGTTCGGAATGTTCTTTACTGGTACTCCCGTTCATAACTACGATGATGCTAAAACTTCTGACCTCAAGAAATTTGCTCGTTTCCATCGCGGAATGCTAGAACAAGGCATCTATCTTGCACCTTCTCAGTTTGAAGCTGGGTTTACTTCTCTGGCTCATACTGATGAAGATATTGACCGCACTCTTGAAGCTGCAAAAGTTGTTTTAGCGGAAATTTAACAACCTGACCAAAAGTAGTAAATGTTTGACTCTTAGAAATAGATCAATGAGAATGCAGAGATGGCATAAAGCCATCTTTTTTTATTCAACAATTAACAGTTTAGCAATATCGTGTAATAATGCTCCTAGAATTAAACTCAGACGACGCTCTTCACTAAGATGAGTTGCTTCTGTTGCTAAAATTTTGTAAGTTTCATCTAATACCATCCCCGTATGAATATGCACATCTCCTTCTGCGTGCCATTCCCCATCTTGAGGTGTAGATTTATACTCTTTTAGTAAATTAATGCGATCGCCTAAACCCAAAACAAACTCATCAATACTTGGAGTTGCTCCCTCAAATATTTCATTTATCATTGAACATTGATCATTTATCATTATATTTTTGCTTCATCCTCATCCTTCATTTGTCGTCCCCTATCCTTTTGCAAGTTTATTTGGTATAACTTCCTGAGACATCCAATGTTCGTCGCTTTGAACATGATTAGATCGCACCCATTTAGCCATGTTGTTGGCAAAATCGTTATAGTGAAATTGCTCTACATTTCTAACGACATATCCTTCACACTTATAGCGATTTAGATTTTCTCCTATAGCCTTAATTTTGGCTTCATCCCATAAGCCTTGATACATTACAGGAGGTAATTCTAAATCCCAAATTTCTGCCCATTCTTGAGTTTCTGACCAACTCAAACAATAATTATCTTGATTCCAAATGGCAAAGATATAAAAATAACTTTTTAAATTGTCATAGGCAATAGAATGTCTAGCATAAAGATTTTCACCACAGATACGCCATCCTGAAGGAATATTATGACCCATAGAAGCTTGTAATGCTTTTACCCAAGCTCTAGATGGATGATGGCGACTATCTAAAGAGCGAGCGTGAAGATAATTGGGGTAAAAAGTTGTGTTTTCTCCGTCTAGTTTTTCTGTAACGACTACCTGACAATTAGCAAAGATTTTATTACTATCGAGTTTAATATCGTCCCCTCCTACCCCAGGAGAAAAACTTAAATGAGGTGTTCTGGGATATTTATAGCGTTGAGAAATATTCATAACAGTAAGAATAAAGCTCCTGAAAGCTATTACTTGAAATAACAACAGGCTCCTATACAATTGAGAATTATTCTTATTTGTATAGGAAACTGTCTTAGCTTCCAACAGATGGGAAAAATCTCGTCATCTGATTCCGTACCTATCGAACTCACGTTAATCTGGTTCGATACCAGCACCGACAGGGGCAGTAGAATTAAGTTGTAGTTCAGGATGATCTGCCATAATTTGACCCAGATTCCACTCATTCCTAATAAGTAGTACTGGTCTGCCCCAATTATCTTTTACTGTCATAGTATTAAAGATTCTACCTGCTTTTTCTATAGCTTCCCAACCGCCAGCAACCCAACGGGCTAAACTAAAGGATAAGGGTTCTAGGGTAGTTTCTACGTTGTATTCATTACGAAGACGAAACTGTACTACTTCAAATTGCAGTTGTCCTACCGCAGCTAAAATTGGGTCACGCTTGAACTCATTGGCGGAATACATGATTTGAATTGCTCCTTCTTCCCTTAACTCGGTAATGCCTTTTTGGAATTGTTTAAATTTAGAAGGATTGGGATTTTTGATGTAGGCAAATATTTCAGGAGAAAAACAGGGTATTCCTTCGTATTCTAGTTTTTTCCCATTATAAATAGTATCGCCGATCGCGAAAACTCCAGGATTATTTAAACCGATCACATCTCCAGGATAAGCTACATCTAGAGATTCTCTACCTTGGGCAAAGAGTTTTTGAGGACGAGACAGACGGACAGTTTTGCCTGTGCGAGCGTGTTTTACTGTCATGTCTTTTTCAAATTTTCCCGTACAGACTCGGACAAAAGCAACTCTATCTCGGTGCTTGGGGTCCATGTTTGCCTGAAGTTTGAAAACAAATCCTGTAAATTCGGGATAAGTAGGCTCAATTTCCCCCTTAGATGATTTACGAGCCTCTGGTTTTAGGGCATAGTCGAGGAAAGATTTTAAGAACAACTCTACCCCAAAGTTAGTCATGGCACTACCAAAGAATACAGGGGTCATTTTACCTGCATGGACTTGCTCTATGTCAAAGTCGAGGGCAATTTCCTCTAAGATTTCTAATTCTTCTTTTAGCTGATAATAAAGCTCTTGGTCGAGAAATTCCTCAATTCTGGGATCACAGAGGTCAATTACTGTATCTTGGGCTGCTTTACTACCGTGAGCCCGTCTTTCAAACAAGTGTATCTGTTGATGTACTCTATCGAAAACTCCCTTAAAGCGATCGCCCATCCCAATGGGCCAATTGACCGCATAGGTTTGCATTCCTAGCTCTTGCTCGATCTCATCTAACAATTCTAAGGCTTCTCTTCCTGGACGGTCTAACTTATTAACAAAGGTAAAAATAGGCAGCGATCTCATTTGACAAACTTCAAACAGCTTGCGGGTTTGAGGCTCTAACCCTTTGGCTGCGTCGATCAACATCACCGCATTATCTGCTGCTGCGAGGGTACGATAGGTATCTTCACTAAAATCTTGGTGTCCAGGGGTGTCTAAAAGGTTAATCTGGAATCCCTTATAGAGAAATTGCAACACAGTAGAAGTAATAGAGATACCCCGTTGCTGCTCCATTTCCATCCAGTCTGAAGTGGCTTTACGTTGCGCTCGTCTTGCTTTTACTGCTCCTGCTTCGTGGATTGCACCTCCGTAAAGTAATAATTTTTCAGTAAGGGTGGTTTTTCCTGCGTCAGGGTGAGAAATAATTGCAAAATTGCGACGACTATCAACAGCCTGTTGTATTTCAGTCTGAATTTCTACTGGCATTTATTCTAAAGCGCGATCTAAATTCTACAGTAATTATATCTTTATTAAACATTGTGAGCGACATTAGCTGGTGGTTGCATGGCAGCTAAATCAAAACCGAGAACCTCAATCCAGACTCTTGCACCACAACCTAAAGGATTATCTGGCTGATAAACAATTCGACAAGGATAAGGAATTTCTACTGCATTAGCATAAACCTTACTCTCTCCCCTAATAACAATTACAGGCTTTCTATCTTCTGCTTTTCGTTTTTTATCTCTCTTCCGTGAGAAGACCCCCACGTCCCGTGGAGGGACGGGGCTTTTAAACGCCTGGGAAACCACTTCTCGTCAGCCCCTCATGAATCACGGTTAAAGGTTAACGGTTTACAAAGATAAATGCTTTGTGGTAAACTTTTGCCATGAAACAGCTAAGAGGATTTAAGTACAGATTTTACCCAACTTCAGCGCAGCGATTGGAGTTGGCGCAAACATTTGGTTGTATAAGGTACGTCTATAATTGGGCATTGGCTCTGAGGACTAATAGTTACTACCAAGATAAGGTATCTCTTAGCTATACGGATACTTCTAATGCTTTAACCAAGCTCAAAAAAGACCCAGAAAAACCTTGGCTTAAAGCTGTTTCCTCTGTACCATTACAGCAAGGATTAAGACACTTAAATACTGCTTTTCACAATTTCTTTAAAGGTAAAACTAAGTATCCTAAGTTCAAGAAAAAGAGTAATCGCCAGTCAGCACACTATGCGCCGAATGCTTTTAAGTGGGTTGATGGAAAGCTAACCTTAGCCAAGATGTCTCAGCCATTGAAGATTAGGTGGAGTAGATATTTTACAGGTGAACCTAAGAGCGTAACCATCTCCAAAGACCCAAGTAACAGGTATTTCATATCATTCTTAGTTGAGGAAGAACTAGAACAATGGAGTCCTGGTATAGAAGAAATCGGGATTGACTTGGGAATTAAAGACGTGGTTGTTTGCTCTAATGGTTTTGCTTCTGGCAATCCCAAGCATTATCAAAAATACCAGACTCGGCTAAAAATTCTCTCTAGCAGACTAGCTAAGAAGAAAAAGGGTTCTAATAACAGATATAAGGCTAGGTTAAAAGTAGCAAAACTTCACGCTAAGATAGCCGACTGCCGTAAAGATTTTTTACACAAGCTGAGTACAAAATTAGTTAGCGAAAGCCAAGCTATCTACACTGAGACTCTAGCCGTTAAAAACATGATGGCTAATCATAAATTAGCTAAAGCCATAGCTGATTGTGGCTGGGGTGAATTTTTGCGCCAGCTAGAATATAAAGCTAAATGGCATGATCGTAAGATTGGCGCAATCGACAGATGGTTTCCATCTTCAAAGCGTTGTAATCCATGCGGTCACGTTTTAGACAAGTTACCTCTTGAGATTAGAGAATGGACTTGTCCAAGCTGTAACTCATTGAATTTGAGGGATAAAAACGCAGCTTTGAACATTTTAGCGGTCGGGCAGACCGTGTTTGCTTGTGGACTAAGCTCTGGCGGGGATGAGTCATTGACTAATCTAGCTATCTTGGGATGAATCAAGAATCCCTCGTCTCCGACGGTGGGAGTGTCAATTTGTCTGATGTGATTACCATTGACGTGAATTATTGTTTTCTTCTTATATTCTTTTGACCGCGAGGGATGCTTCTGGTTAAGAAGCATATCCAATGGCTGTGTTGGCTTTTTTTTGCCCGCGTTACTTTTTTCTACTTCCGTAGTTTTCCAAGTTCCTGTTCTGCCTCGTTTACCAGGAATAATCTTGGGCAAGCCATCAAAAAGAGGAATGATCCAACAACGACCTGATTTATAAGCCCCAACTACTCTTCCTTTTTGGAGCAAATCTAGTAATCTTCGAGGAATAATACCTAATAATTTCGCAGCTTCAGTAGTGTGGATATACATAGTAAAGAGAAACTATCTTGCCTCAGATATGTTGATCTTACTGTTAATCAACCTTTTAATCTTGTCAACACCATGGTTGGATATGCTATGCTCTTTAGCCACGAGGATCCCCCACTTTCAAAATAGCGGATTTCAATAACATAAGACGTAATTTATTCAGCTTTTATTGGAAAGTATTTTTATACTAATTAAAGCAATTAAACAAAACAGCAATACTGTTTGATCTACAGAAATTGTTTAAAATCATTTTAAATTTGAAAAAATATTTAGCATTGGAGCGAAGCTAGTTTTGACTACAATCATAGATACGACTTTAAAAAATTTAGATTGGAATTGGCGAGGTCATGATATCCGCTACACTGTAGCAGGAGAAGGAAAACCCTTACTACTAATTCATGGTTTCGGTGCGTGTATCGGACACTGGAAAAAAAATATCCCTGTTTTAGCTGCTGGCGGTTATCAAGTTTATGCTCTTGACTTATTGGGTTTTGGTGCTTCTGGGAAACCTGCTTTAGATTACACCCTAGAATTATGGCAAGAGCAAATTAGGGATTTTTGGCAAGAGCATATTAATCAGCCTACTGTTTTTGTGGGTAACTCTATCGGTGCGCTCCTAAGTTTGATGTTAGTGAGTAACCATCCTAAAATATCTGCGGGAGGCGTGTTAATAAATTGTGCAGGGGGTTTAAATCATCGTCCAGATGAACTTAATTTACCTTTACGCTTAATTATGGGAGGCTTTACTAAGTTAGTTAGCTCTCCTGTTACTGGTAAATTTATCTTTAATCGTATTCGTCAGAAAAACCGTATTCGTAATACTTTATATCAAGTGTATCGCGATCGCGCTGTGGTGACGGATGATTTAGTAGAGATGCTTTATCAGCCTTCTTGCGATCCTGGCGCACAACAGGTATTTGCTTCGGTTTTAACTGCACCTGCTGGCGCAACTCCTCAAGAATTACTTCCCTTACTGCAACATCCTTTATTAATTCTCTGGGGAGAAGATGATCCTTGGACTCCTATTAAGGGTGCAAAAATCTATCAAGATTTAGCAGCCAATAAGGAAGCTGTGGAATTTTATCCTATTCCGAATGCTGGTCATTGTCCCCATGATGAAAAACCAGATATTGTTAACCAACGTATTCTGGATTGGTTAGATTGAATCCCTACAATTCTTAGCGAGGCGTGTTTCGCGCCTCCCAAAGCCAGACCCAATTCAATACTGTTCGGTTAAATTCCGTTAAGTATCGCAACAGATGAACAGATGGTGAAAGTTAATTTAACATTGTCAAGTTAATGTGGATCAGCTTATAGGTACAAGTCAATGTCGCAAATACCTCGGTTATCGTCGATAGTTAAATAATGTAATTGTTGAGTTTGCCGGGTTGTTTCATGGTTAACCGTATAGCTGACAGGAGGTTGATTATCAAAAAGATCGCAGCATAAATTGAATAAACAGTGGAAAACTTTTAAATATTTATTCATGGTAAATGTTTCTTTTAATCAACTGAGTCTTTTTCTTAATTTAAAAAACTTTAAAAATAGAGACTGCTTGGGAATTTCTTTGATTAAATATTTATAATTCATATCCTCTTTAAATTCTTTTTTTTACTAGTTAATTTGGCAAATTAATCAAGACTTCATATTTGTATCTTTTTTTATAAGCTTTTACGTCAAATTAAAGTAAGGTATAACTTTATATAAATATATATAAAATATATTTATATATATTCCAGTCGATACTTTCATGAATCCTATAGCTCAGAAACAAAACTATCTAATACCGAATTAAACGGTATTTACTACAGATACATCCTAAGGGCTAGGCGGTTCGCCCTTACAAAAATGATGTGTTGCATTCTTTTTTTTTTTAATTGGTATAACTGTTGTTCTATATAACCAGTAGCTAACTTTTTAAATTAAATTGGTGCAACATATGAAGTCATATTTCACAAGCAGAACTACCGAAAAATACTAACAGCTTGCTCATGGGGAATCTGCAAAGTTGTAGGGATATAAGAAGGTTCCCCAGCATTCATATATGCCGATGGCTGCCTGACATATCTTAGGTTAAACCCTCGATTTTTCAGATGTTGATGTGTGTGTAATAAAGCTAAAGACAAGGGATTAATTTATTTCTTCTGAGCAACAATAAAAAAGATGGTAATATCTTGCCAGACTCCTTTATTTGTAGCCAATTTTTCAATCTCTAAATCGTAAGCAGTTTTTAATTTTTGTAATTGTTGATCGGATAATTTAGTTAAGGGATTTCCTTGAGGATTAATCCAAACCCGATCGCCTTTCCAGGTTTGTTGGGCTGTTTCTACTGTTAGATAATGTCCTAATTGTTCAGTAGTGATTTTGATATTTTTAAATCCGGCTTCTTCTAACAAATTAGAGCATTTTTCAGGAGTCCCGGTAATACTATTCCAATCAGGTAACACTGTATCACAAACTTCACTGCATAATCTCACAATTAAGGGAGTAAAAAAAGACTCTTGGGAGTAGCAAGAAAAAGCAATTTTTCCTCCTGGCTTTAACCAACGATGCCAGGATTTAAAGACAGCAGGAATATTTTTAAACCAAGGAATTGAAGAAGAGCAAAAAATTGTATCAAAACTGTTGTCAGGAAAATCAATATTATCTATATCAGATTCAATTAATTGAATATTATTTATTTTAGCTTCAGCTATTTTTTTTCTAGCTTGTTCTAGCATTACTTGGGAAATATCCACACCTATTACTGTTCCAGTATTTCCCACAGTTTCTGAGGCTGCGATCGCAATTATTCCTGTTCCTGTGGCAACATCTAATATCTTTTCTCCTGAAAATAACGGGATACATTCTAATAATTTTATGGCTCGATTGTAGGTAAAATTATTATCGTATTGAGTTCTTTGATCAAAAAAAGCCGTAACTTGTTGCTTATAATTATCAGATTCTATCATATTTGTTGATGTAAAATTAAACGATTACCAGTAGGATCATAAGCATAAATTTCCCTACCGTGGGAAGCTGTAATAATTTTTCCTGGTGGGGGATAACCCATAGCTGTTAAAGTTGCGATCGCTTTTGCCAAATCCACCACTTCTAAACAAATACTTAGACCACTACCCCTAGAGTTATTAAACTCTATTACATTACTTTCTTTGGGTTTAAAAATAGCTAATTTAAATTTTTCTAGTCTAAACTCTGCATAAGCATTAGCAATATAAGGCTCGGGGTTTAATTTTAAAAATTGACGATAAAATTCAACAGTTTTATTGATATCTGTAGTAGCGATCGTAATAAAAGCGTCAGTATATTTTATATTCATTTGTTGATTAGCGGGACTTTAACAAAAATTAAGCCCAAACAAAGGCCAAACTCATCAAACTTTTTACACCATCGCTTCGTTGTAGAGAGGCATGGCTAAGGACACGGGTGGCGAATTTAGTTCGCCACCGTGAGATGTCCGTGCGGGAGTGGTTTCTTTCCTGACTGCGCGCCGCGAAGCGGATCTCTTCGAGAGAGGTTCACTCGTTCCTCGTGACCGCCAACAGCAATGACGGAAAAACTATCTATCATAAGCATTTTATCTTATTTTGAGTTTTAGAATTGTTTAAGTACCGTTAATTCCTCAAGCTCATTCTCCCGAAGAAAATTTAGCTTTG
>JASJEK010000410.1 GCA_030064915.1 Xenococcaceae cyanobacterium MO_234.B1 | reverse complement strand
CTTATAACGAAAAAACAATCGATCTAATCGCCAAGATTGAAAGCAAGATGCTGAAGTGACGGAAAACCATCACATCTAACAACTACACCGTTGATAATCGTTGTGTATCTAAAAAGGTCGTAGTAAAAAAACCTAGGGTGGCAAAATTGACTGGAAAAGTTTTTTATATTATTTGAAAAGGCTTAAATACGTAGATCTAATTTTCGAGCGATAACGGATTTACTACGTTTGAATTGTTAGTCCAGTCAATTTTGCCAGCCTAGCATAATCTTCACGTCATCGCACAGATGGAAGTTAAATCTAAGCATAAAACTGCGTCAAAAGACAGGTCATGTTAGAAAATAATATTTTGGTTATTTTGTCAATAGCTTCTACTGGACCGCTTCTCTAGTTACTGGTTGCTCATAGATTAGTACTTTAGTATTAAAAAGAGGGTAATTTTGTCCCCCCTCACGAAAAAACTCTCGATTCTAAACCTATAGCTGGTAAAGACTGTCCAACGAGCGTCCAATATTTCTCTCGGGGTGCTATCGGACTAAATTTTTTGACAGCACTAGTCAGTCATTGGCTACATTAGACCCAACTGCGACAGAATGCCTTGACCGGTTAGTAACTCAGTGGCGATGCCGATAACAATACCGAGCATAGCCAGACGACCGTTCCAGTTTTCTGCAAATTGGGTAAAGCCGAACTTGTTATCTTGGTTGTCCATGATGTTAGTCCTTGATAAATATTGAGTGGATGTAATTGTGAAGATTTATTACCCACATTATAAAGAATTATTACGATATGTGCATTGAGATCCTATGACTTAGGAGTCGTCCAAAAATAAGTTCGGCCTTTTTGGGTTGATTGTTCAGTCTCCACCATTATCTGTTGGGTTACTAAGGCCGAACTTATTTCAGGACAGGTCCTTAGTCATGGGATTTTGATTTATTGGATGCATTCAGGTTCACAAAGCGGTGAAACTGCCGTCCAGAAAAGCTTTAGACCATTTTGAAGATTACTTAACTTATGACTTATTTTCCTCTCTCCACTGAGTAGCTAAAGCCTGAATTGCTGCTAATTCCTCTGCTGACATTCGCTGGAGATTACCTAAAACCAGATTCATGCGTCCTTGAGATCTCAGTTGTTCTTGATGACGGGACAGAAAATCCCAGTAGAAAAAGTTAAAGGGACAGGCTTTGTCTCCCGTTCGCCGTTTGAAATCGTAAGTGCAGTTTTTGCAGTAATCACTCATCTTATTGATATAGTTAGCTGAAGAGGCATAGGGTTTCGAGGCTAATATACCCCCATCAGCAAACTGTCCCATGCCAATAACATTAGTCTGCATTACCCAGTCATAGGCATCGACAAAGGTTGCGTGAAACCAAGCCTCAATTTCTTGAGGAGAAACCCCCACAATTAAGGCAAAATTACTCAGCACCATCAGCCGCTGAATGTGATGAGCATAGCCTGTTTTTTCTACTTGCTTGAGCACTTGATGCAGACAGTTCATATCTGTTCGCGAACTATGCCAATAAAAATCTGGTAGTGGTTCACTATGCTTAAACCAATTAAGATCTCGATAATCTTCGTCCTGGTAATGATAGATGCCGTGCATATATTCGCGCCATCCCAAAACCTGGCGGATAAATCCCTCAACGCTGTTTAATTCGAGATTTTTCTCCAAATAAGCTTTTTGCGCTGCTGCAATTACTTCCATTGGGGTAAGCAATCCCAAATTAAGATAGGGAGAAATCAGGCTATGCCATAAGGTTTCTTCTCCTGTTACCATGGCATCTTGATAGGGACCGAATGTGGGCAAGCATTGAGTTAGAAAATGTTCCACAACTGCCAAGGCATCGGAACGAGTGACACCCCAGCAGAAAGGTTCTATTTTTCCGTAACTAGCCAAATTTTGCGTTTTAATTTCCTCAATGACAGATCTAGTAATCTCATCGGGTTCAAACCATAAAGGTGTGGGAGTTGTTAGCTTGCCCTTGGGAGGTCGGCGATTTTGCTTATCAAAATTCCATTTATCGCCAATTGGTTTATTGCCGTCCATTAAAATATTGAATCGCTTGCGTCCTTCGCGATAAAAATCTTCCATTAACAGGCGTTTGCGGGAGTTTGCCCAGTCTTGAAATTCGGCTTTACTCCAGAGGAAATGATTGTTAGGAATCAGATTCAGAGAACAGTCAAGTTGTAGATTTTGGATTAACTGCATAAAAGGACGGTCATTAGGAACCATAACTCGTAGTTCACCGATCCCGTTTTGCTGAATCCATTTCAGTAAAGCAGGTTCAAAGTTATCTGTAATTTCGTAGGTTACTTGCCATCCGGCGGATCTTAGTTCCTCAGCAAAGTGACGCATCCCGGACCAAACAAGTACTAATTTTTGGCTATGATAGGGTCTTTTTTGAGCAGAATGGCGCGATTCAATTAAGATCACTGGTGTTTGTGATTTTTCTGCTTCACAGCTGGAGAGCGCAGCTTGTCCAATCCAAAGTTGGTCTCCCAAGACCCAAATTCCAGTTGCCATAGATGTTATTGTTTCTTCGCTAGTTCCACCGCAGCATTGTAAATTTTCTCATTAGCTTTGACCGATTGGAAAAAATTTACCACTGGACGAGGATAATCTACCCCCAGCCTAACCCCAAAATGCTTCCGATCTTCGGCAGATAATTTCCCCGGTTCATGGATGAGATTACCTTTAATAGAGGTTAATTCTGGAAGCCAATGTCTGATATATTCTCCCTTAGGATCGTAATCTTTAGACTGTTTAGGGATATTGAAATAGCGAAAACCGCGAGCATCATTGCCGACACCAGCCGTGTAGTTCCAATTGCCCCAATTGCTACAAACATCATAGTCAATCAAAAGAGACTCAAACCATTCAGCTCCCATTTGCCAATTAATCCCCAAATTCTTGGTCAGGAAACTAGCAACATTTTGTCTTCCGCGATTGGACATAAAGCCGGTTGTGGCTAATTCCCGCATATTGGCATCAACTAGTGGAAATCCCGTTTTTCCTTCCTGCCATAATTCAAATCTTATCCAATCTTCTTTCCAAGGGATTTCTATTCCCTGTAAACCAGATTGCCGAAATATATGATTTCCATGTTTGGCACAAATAAAATAGAAAAAGTCCCGCCAGAGTAACTCAAATATTAACCAATAGGTAGAATCATTTTTTACTCTCTGAGCTTCATATTCTTTGACCTGTTCGTAGATGAAACGGGGTGAGAGACAACCCAAAGCTAACCAGGGAGAAAATTTCGAGGAATAATCAGCTCCCAGCATACCATTGCGAGTTTTTTTATAATCCTTGAGACAATTGTTTGACCAAATATAATTATCTAGTCTTGCTAGTCCTGCGGCTTCGCCACCTTTAAACTGCAAAACAGCCCGTGAGTCAAATTTGGGAACTTCCAGTTCTAAGTCAGATAATTGAGGTATTTCTCCGAGATCTATATCTGGTAGTTGGGGAAGTTTTTTAGGCTTAGAGAAGGAGGGAGCGACCGAGGATTTCTTTTCAACAGATTTGCGAAAGTTGGTAAATAGTTCGGGAATTTGCTTGATGTCAAATGGTAAATCCTCTGGGTGGTAAAGAGTATTTCCCCAAAAGCGAGTAACTGGGACATTAATTTGAGATAAAGCAGTTTGTAATGCTTCTTCTACAGCTAGTTCTTCTGAGGTAAGGGGCTGTTCAAAAATAACTTCATAGTTTAGTCTAAGGTATAGCGTCAACATATTTGTTATGGTTAGAGTCCATGAGCAATACCATCCTCCCCAAACCTCATCAATGTCATTGTCAGTTTTGCCAACAAGGAGATGTTAACCCTAAGCAAGAATGGCATCAACAGGTCAATCTTTTTATGAGTCGTCTCGATGAGCAGCAAAGACGCTGGTATGCAGCCTTAGAAGCCAAGCGGGTGGGGCATGGAGGCATGAGACTCATCTCCAAAATTACAGGATTAGACGTCAACACGATTCGTCGAGGACGGAGAGAACTGGCAGAGAACTTGCAAGGCAGACCCATAGGAAGAGTGCGAGTTTCAGGGGGTGGACGCAAACCCCTGGAAAAAAAAAGCCTCAATTGCTAGAAAAACTTCAGTCGGAGATAGCCTCCGACACAGCTGGAGACCCCTGTGGTAGTTCCAAGTGGGTGCGTCGTAGTTTGAGATGGTTAAGCGATAGACTGGGTGCAACAGTTGCTTCCATCAGTCCAGGAACAGTTCGTCGTCTGCTGAAACAAAATGACTATAGCCTTAAAGCTAATCGAAAAACTATTGAACAGAGCCAAGTACCCCAAAGAGATCAGCAATTTCGCTACATTCGCCGTATCAAACGTCTGTTTGAGCGTCATCGTTATCCCATCATCAGTGTAGATGCCAAGAAAAAAGAGGCCATTGGGAATTTCAAGAATCAAGGTCAACAGTGGTGTCAAGAGCCACAAAAGGTGAAGAGTCATGACTTCATCAAATCCCAAGAGGGAGAACTCAAGACTGTTCCCTACGGCATCTACGAACCAACTCATAATCATGGGTATGTCTATGTAGGCACTTCTGGTAACACCGCAGCTTTTGCAGTTGAAGCCATCCATCCTTTCAATCGCAAGCGCTCCTAGGCGGTTAGATCCACTGCCAGCGGTCGATAGCCTTCATAATTATGGGCTTGCCATTCCCCTTGTTCCTTTACATAGTCACGCCATGACTGCAACTGCTTCATCGATGCACCAGGCTCCATACCGCATCGCTTGCCAACTGCGCCTTATCTGCTCTGGCTCGAAGCCCGACTCTTGCAGGGCGGGAAAAATTGCTCCTCGACTGCCCAGAAATGATCCATTCAGGATGCTCCACATCAGATGAATCAGAGCCAGATTCGTGCCGACTGGGACAGTTTCCACAATAATTTGTAAAGCTTGTAGAGTTTGTTCAATCACAGGAACGCAGATACTCCTCTCTCGCAAGTTATTTGACCATCTGTAATTATTAACTAAAATCCTCCCCCGAATCCAGTGATCTCTAATTACTCTGTTTTTGCTCTCATTTAGCGGAAACTAGAGGTCTCGCCAGAAATGCTCTAAATGTGGTCAACAAATGGATAAAATACCATCAAAGTCCCAGAAATTATCTAGACCTTATTTTCTCAAATGTACTGATTGTGATGTAGTAATGTTCTACAATAAGGAGCAAAAAGCTTGGTTAGAACCCTCTCAAAAAAGAGAACAGACAATACCAAAAATAACCGAATATATCTGTCCAGTATGTAATTCTTTCCTGGCGGAAAAAACTTATCAGAAAAATGGTCAACTCGCTTCGCTTGAGTGAGCGAGTTCAGAATTGCTGAATGAGCGAGTTTAACTGGTTTGGAAGGAGGCTTGCACCCTCCGGGAGGGGCTTGAAAACTAAGCTAGTAAATTAGACAACACAACC
>JASJEK010000108.1 GCA_030064915.1 Xenococcaceae cyanobacterium MO_234.B1 | reverse complement strand
ATTAATAGTAGTATTTATTAATAATAGATAAATCGTTTATCGACCGACAATGAGCGGCGAAGTAACGATAAAATTAAGTTAGGTAACAAGATTAATTTATTCTCAACAAATTTATGACTTCTTTAGTCACGGTAGAAAAGAAAAAATTAGATAAACCACCATTAGAAATTCACTATCTTGGCGATCGGGTTTTACGTCAACCAGCAAAACGTATTGCCAAGGTTGATGATAATATTCGCAAACTAGTTAAAGATATGCTGCAAACTATGTATAGTGCAGATGGTATTGGTTTAGCAGCACCACAAGTAGGGGTTAATAAGCAACTTATTGTTATTGACTATGAGCCTGATAAGCCAGAAAATCCGCCTCTAGTATTAATTAATCCGAAAATTACCAGATATAGCAGTCAAACTTGTAATGCTGATGAAGGCTGTCTGAGTATTCCTGGAGTATATCTAGAAGTAAATCGTCCAGAAGCAGTGGAAGTTTCCTTTAAAGACGAACAAGGTAAACCCCGTAAAATTCAAGCTTCAGGGTTACTAGCTAGAGTCATTCAACACGAAATGGATCACCTCAAAGGGGTAATGTTTGTGGATCGAGTAGAAAACGAAATTGCTCTGACTGAAGAATTAAAGAAAAAAGGTTTTTCCGTCAGCGCAGTCAAACCAATTAGGTAAATAATAAACTACTATTCAACAAAATTTAAGGAGATTTTATAATGACCCCTATCACCGTTAAAAGCGGTATTTTACTAATGCTGTGCTGCATTACTGCGATCGCAGGAGTGGGTTCAGTGTTTGAGCTATCTTCTGGTGAACCAGAGTTAGGCAGCTTAACTACAGGAATTATCTTAGCTGGTAGTCTGCCATTAACGGCAGTACTATTTTGGGCAGCGGTACAAGATACTAAAGCTAATCAACAAAAGTAGTCTTTTCCCAATTGATAATTGATAATTGATAATTGATAATTATCAATTCTGGAACTAATTTATCCAGTACTGAACCCACTTCATAGTTGAAGTGGGTTTAATTGTTTAAGCCGCTTATTTTTTAGGAGAAAGCAGCATCATCATGTTGCGACCTTCTCTTTTAGGATATTGCTGCACTTCCCCATAATCTTCTAGGTCTGCTGCCATTCTTCTGAGTAGTTCTTCTGCTAGGTTAGCGTGCTGAATTTCTCTACCTCTGAAACTCACAGTTGCTTTGACTTTATCTCCTGATTTGAGAAAGCGTTGAGCATTTTTAACCCGCACATTGTAATCATGCTCTTCGATTTTGTAGCGCATCTTCACTTCTTTTACATCAGCATTATGCTGCTTTTTCTTGGCTTCTTTGAGTTTTTTATCTTGTTCGTATTTATACTTGCCGTAGTCCATGATTTTACAGACAGGAGGGTCTGCGGTTTCACTGATCAGGACTAAATCTAAGTTTTTTTCTTGAGCCAGGGATAGAGCTTCCTTGGGTGTAATAATCCCGACTTGAGCGCCCTCATCATCAATCACCCTAATTTTGGGAAAACGGATTTGTTCATTAGTTTTGGTTAGATCGCGATTACTAGTGTTGCGTCTTTTATCTCTCACAGGCGTATATTACTTGAGTCTATAGAACGTATAAAGAGTAGGTATTTTGTGTTTACTTACTTATTATTGTACCTATCTTTTTCTTGATGAATCATTAATTTAGTTTGAGCTTATAATTTAGCTTACTTTTGATTCTTTTATCAATATAGCTAAAGATATAATTGATAGAGCTATCGAGAGTTATTAGAATAAGGTAAATATTTTTTAAGCTCAACATTTTGCTACAAAATCAACCTTGGCAACAACGCATTGGTAATCAAAGAGAATGGATTTGGCGAGGGTGGCAAACGCGCTATGCTTACACCAGAAGTATCAACAAACACCATAAATCTCGACCCCCTCTAGTCTTGCTTCATGGTTTCGGTGCTTCCATCGAACATTGGCGGAATAACATACCTGTTTTAAGAGAAAACTACACGGTATATGCTCTTGATTTGTTGGGATTTGGTGCATCACGGAAAGCTGATACTAATTACACCATTAATCTTTGGGTGGAACAGATTAGGGATTTTTGGCAAACCTTAATTAATGAACCTGTAATCTTAGTAGGTAACTCTATTGGCTCTTTAGTATGTTTGACCGCAGCAGCTACTTATCCTGATATGGTCAAAGGATTAGTGATGCTAAATTTACCAGATGTTTCTTTAAGACAAGAAATGCTCCCCAAAATAATTCAGCCTTTAGTTACTACAGTAGAAAATTTAGTGGCATCACCATTATTAATTAAAAACCTCTTAAAACTAGTAAGAAAACCTGGAATAATTAGAAATTGGGCAAAGTTAGCTTATGAAGATAAAACCGCTATTAATGAAGAATTAGTGAGTATTTTATCTATCCCTGCTTATGATGAGGGAGCAGAACAAACTTTTTATGCTTTATTTAAAGGAGTCAGAAAAAGCAACTTTGCTCCTGCTGTTAAAGATACGTTGCCTCAATTAGATATGCCAATTCTTTTGATTTGGGGTCTTAAGGATCGGATGATTCCTCCCAGTTTAGCTGGTATATTTGCCAAGCTTAATCCTAGGGTTGAACTAGTGGAATTACCAGGAGTTGGTCACTGTCCCCATGATGAGTGTCCCGAAAAATTCAATTACCTTATTTTAGATTGGTTAGATAGATCAGTAATCAGTAATCAGTAATTATCCATCACCAATCACCAACACCTATGATCTATTCCCTCAAACTCTATGCGAACCATTGCTGAGATTAATGACAAAATTCTCTCTGGTCAAGCAGTAGCTTGGACAGTAGAGGAATTGAAGGCGAAAGTACAAAATATTGGTATTAAACAAGCTTTTCAAGAAGTAGATGTAGTTTGTACTGGGACTTTTGAGCCGATGGAGTCTTCAGGAGCAATTATTAATCTGGGACATACCGATCCCCCAATTAAAATCAGTCAATGTTGGTTTGATGGCATACCTGCTTACGCTGGTTTTGGAGCAGTAGATTTGTACCTAGGAGCTACTGCGGTCAGCTTCGCTGGCTCGCGGAGCGAGATCGCAGACTATACTACTAATGAGCTCAAAGACTTAGATCCTAACTCGCGAATTCATCTGAAACGGGGTGGAGGTCATGTTATTGAAGACCTCATTGCAGGAAAGAGCGTTACCTTTAGGGCATTAGGACAACCAACAGATTGCTATCCTAGAGACTCTTTTGAAAATACGATTACCAAAGATACGATTAACCAGTTTTATCTATTTAATCCTCGCAACTTGTACCAAAACTTTATTGTGGGAGTTAATGGCAGCGATCGCCCATTATATACCTATTTAGGGACTTTACAGCCCAGACTAGGGAATGCGGTTTTTTCTAATCCTGGAGCGATTTCGCCTCTACTTAACGATCCAGACCTGAAGTTAGTGGGAATTGGGACAAAAATCTGGTTAGGGGGTGGTGTAGGTTATGTAGCTTGGGAAGGAACACAACACTTTCCCCGTCAGAAACGTCTTCCTAATCGTACTCCTATTGGACCAGCTGCGACAGTAGCTTTAATTGGAGATGCCAAACAAATGGATGCTCACTGGGTTCGAGGCTGTTATTTTCAGAATTATGGTTCTTCTTTAATGTTGGGGGTAGGAGTCCCATTACCAGTTTTACAAGAAGAAGTCATTGTTCACTGCGCGGTAGAAGATAAAGATATTGTCGCCCCTGTGATGGATTTTTCGATTCCTCGCCGAGTACGTCCCACTTTTGGGCTAGTAACCTATCAACAACTTAAAAGTGGACGCATTACCATTGAAGGTAAAACCGTTAGGGTTGCACCCTTAGTTAGTATCTCTTTCTCTCGACAAATTGCAGAGGAATTAAAGCAACAAATTGAACGGGGAGAATTTACCTTAACCGAGCCTGTAGCTTATCTCCCGAAGGAACGAACCTTTATTCCCCAAGATCCTAGAGGTTCTTCTATTTCTCTTGAGGAATAACTGTTAGCTATTACCTATTACCTCCCTCTGAACTCCTAACTCCCATTACTTACTTGGTTTCTTAATAGAGGGTTTAGAACGAGGCCCAGAAGTGGGTTTACGGGGCGGAATCCGCTTACCTCCTTTGAGATTGGGTCTTTTACTCTTTTTATTAAATCGGGGTTTTTTCTGAGCAAAGCCTAAATCTGTACCATCTTTGACAAATAAGGTTTCCCCTTCAAGATGGACATTCAAATCATAGAAACGCTTGAGGGGTCTTTCTCCCAGAACCCCCTTGAGTTTGAGTTTAAAAAATTTGGGTTTATCTCCTTCTTTGCGAGGAAACTGCTTAATTTTAACTACTAAAGATTCTTCTTCCGTATTAAAGAAAATTACTTCTCCCCGAATCGAAAAATAGCCAGGTTCTATTGCTTCATCGGAAGTGATAGCAGACTCATCACCTAGATTGAGGGTTTCAGGCTCCCAAACCCCCACAATTTGAACGTGCAAACCATCATTCTCCGCTTTGGTTCGAGGATAGACTACCCACAAGTGTTCCTTATCCATATCAAGATGGTTTTTGATGAGACTAATCACTCGACCCAAAACCACAGCTTCAATTTTGTCCCCCTTGGCAGTTATTAGATATCCTTGAGTAAGTTGTTCTTCACTTCTTTCATATCTAGCTTGAATTAAACCGATCGCGCGATATTGTCGGGGATGGGAAGGAGGCGGAATCGGTTGAGTTCTCTCTTGAGCTTTAGTTGCTTCTGTTGTTTTGCTAGGGGAAGAAGACGACTTGGGACTTTTCCCATCAGTTTTAGGTTTAGAAGTTTGATTTTTAGCAGGATTCATGGGCATCATTCAATGGCAGAGACTTAGTAACTGTGTAAAAGAGACGAGATACTTGATTGGGAGGGATGGAGAACTTGGTTCGCCAGATCTAACACCATGGTTAGATCTGCAAAGGGTGCCCCAGCATCCCCCACACTCAATCGCAGTTTTGGCTTTTTTCAAAGTTAGAATAGCTCACAGGGCAGAAAGTTAATCTAGAAACAGAGCCAAAAATAAATCTGCCTCTACGAATAGAATAAACTATCGTCACAAAGACGAATTAATCACAAAACACAACTTAAGTTTATCTGCTTATTGTAATCAATCAGGCGTATGACAATGGATAGCAAAAGAAACCGTTGGATGTATATTGTCTTGGGCTTAATGCTATTTTCCCTAATTATATTTTCAGGATTACCTTTGGTCAGTAGCATGGTGCAGGAAAGTTCCGTCTTGTCAGAAGATAATTCGGAAAGGGTTATGGCGATCGCAGAACAAGAAAGAGCGAAATTAGAAGCAGAAGCTACAGGTTATCAAAAAATCATAGCTAAAGAACCTAATAATGAGACTGCTTTGCGAGAATTGTTGAAAGTACGTCTGCAACAACAAGATATTAATCAAGCTGTTGAACCTCTAGAAAAATTAGTCCAACTTCATCCCGAACAAACAGAATACAATATACTTCTAGCACAAACTAAACAGCATCTCGAAGATTACGAAGGTGCAGCAGCAGCTTATAGAAAGGTACTAGGGGAAGCACCAGGAAACATTATGGCTTTGGGAGGATTAGCCAATTTATTTTTGAATCAAAATCTTCCTAGTAAAGCGATCGCTCTACTGGAAAATACCATTAATCAAGGTAAAGAAGAGTCAGATTCAGACATTGATGTTAGTTCAGTACAATTATTACTAGGAGAAATTTATACCCAACAAGAAAATTACGAAGCAGCACTAACCGTTTTTGATGAAGTTGCAGCAGCGGATGAAACCGATTTTAGACCTGTATTAGCTCAGGGTTTAGTGCTACAAAAACAGGCTAAATACGAGATAGCTAAACCTTTAATTAGGAAAGCTTATGAACTAGCTCCACCAGATTTTCGAGATCAGATTAAAAATAGTTATCTTTGAGTTAATTCAATTTACAATTTTTGGTTGGGAGTGCTCTTGGAAATACCTCTATTTTTTTGTATTTCTAGATAATTATAGCGGTTCCCAGTTAATTGTTAATTGTTGATTGTTGATTGCTAGATGTCTTATTTTGAAGTAGAAATTTAAGGTTTGATATACAAGGGTGGGCATTGTCCACCCTACTTGTTAATCATTGTTTCAATGCAAGCATTTTAATTTAGACTCCACTGGCTGCCCGACAGCAGAGTTTAGCAATATTGTGGCTCATCGCCGAAAAAATCTGTTTGGCTTATTAAAGGAAAACCTTCTTGGCAAACCTCTCGTTCAGTGTCTTCTAGTATTTTGGTATATACCAGTTCGACTCACTGACAAGCCTACATCTGGACTTTGGAATATCTTACCATACTTGACGGCAGATAAATCTGCTGAGTTGGCTTATCTCCGACTTAAAAGATCGGAGTTTGCGTCTGCCCGCACACTACTATCATGTTAGGTTTAGTCGGAGGGGTAATTCATGAATTACTCCTACGGCGCATTTTGGGGTTGAGAATTTCACTTAAGCCTTCTCCTACTAGAGATAAGCCTGTAACCATAAGGGTCATTGTGAGTCCAGGAAAAGTGGCTGACCACCAAATCCCTGTAGGAAGTGCATCTAAAGCTAAACGTAAATCGTGACCCCACTCAGGTACTTCTGGCGGTAATCCTAAACCTAAGAAGCCTAAACCTCCTAAAATCAAGATGGCATCGGCTGCATTGAGAGTGAACACAACAGGAACACTTTGGATAACATTCAAAAACAGGTAACGAGATAAGACTCTGGTGGTAGATGCGCCCATGGCTTGGGCTGCTTCCACAAATAATTCTGTCTTAACGCTAGTAGTATGGTTACGAACAATCCGATAGTATTGGGGGATATAAGCTATACTAAGAGCGATCGCAGCATTCAAAACACCTTTCCCGACAACAAAAGCTAAAGTTACTGATAAAAGTAATCCTGGGAGAGTATAAATAGTATCCATCAAAAACAGTAACACTTTGTCCATCTTTCCCCCCAGATAACCACTAACTAACCCCAGAGGAACACCCAGAATTAAACTCATAGTGGTAGCTAGGAAAACGACTTTTAAAGCTGATTGTGTACCAAATAGAGTACGAGAGAAAACATCATAACCTTGACGAGTCGTTCCAAACCAATAATCTGCCCCTGGGGGTTGATGAATGGGGTTACTTAAAGATTCTGTAGGATCTTGTAACCAACCCCAACTTTGGAACATGGGAGCAAACAGGGCAATTAGGATAAATCCAATAGTGATAGTTAGTCCTAGGATGGTTAAAACTGAGGAGAGATTGAGACGAAGCCATCTAACAGTTTTGATTTTTGTAGTAGTCATTTCATTTAACATCTAATATTTATCAATCAACCATCAGCAATTAACTATAGCAATCCTCTTTAGTTCAAGAGAAACTATTTTTAGTGCAAGCATCACAGCGAATGAGCGAGACTATTATCTCCTATTTCTGAGTCTAAAAAATAAGATAGAGTCTAAATTAACAGTTAAATAGCTAAAGTTTTCTGAATTAAATGGGAATTATATAGGTAGCCATCAAAAGAAAGCTTAAATAATGGAATTATTGAATTTGTCTATTGAACAGCTAGTCACAGAAATAATAGCTGTTAATCATGCTTGGAAAGAAGCTAAGGATTTATTTGATCGCCCGAATACACCTTTGGCTAATTCTCTCAGAGATTTAAAAGCACGCTTGCAGGTAAGGCTTTTACGTAGCTATGCACCAGATCAAGTTTATCTAATAGTCGATACAAATCCCAATTCAGATTATCAGTAGATGGACAAGTTTTTTTCCTAATGCGATCAGGCGAAGCCTGCCACTGCGTGATCGCCAGCTAAAAATTTGACTTATAAGCTCAATTAACTGGTACAAATTTTCTAGATAGAAGAAATTAACATAAGTAATACTTATAAGTATAGTCATCTTTTACTTGAGCTGTATATGTTCTGGATATTTTTGAGATGAAACTGTCAATTTTTCAATGATATTTCAACCTATATTGAGTCGAAAATAATTTCTTGATTTAATGTAGTTAGTTTGTTAAAATATGAACAAAAAAAGCATATTTTGACAAAAGTTATCCCCTGTTAGCGCGTCAGTTATTGTTATCATAAGTAGATCGATAACTTTTTTTTGCCGACTCTTCCGCTTATATTAAAATTCTATTTTTTTAGAGGGGCTTAAATGTTAATTAGCCGTCGGGAATATAGACGATTTCTCTCAGTTCATAAATTCGATTTACTCCGTTTGATAAAAATGCTAGCATTTGTTTTAAGTTAAACAAATGATGATAGACTAAACGTCCACCCCGTCTAGGTTTAGATATTTTTGACCATAAAATATAAATCCAAATATTAACTAGTAAAAACGAAATTCCCACAAATAGTAATCTAATGATAGGATTTTTAGTAGTAGTTCTAATTCGACAAATAGGCTTGGTGCGCGTGCGACCTGGAGTCAAACTCCAGGTCGGTCGCATCCGCTTTTTGAGGCGATAACTACTTTCAATTCCAAACCGTTTACGATAATCTTGATAAATGTAATCCAAGCTAATTGTCACTTTATAAACTACATAAGCCAAATATTCAATTCCATGTTTTCCCCGTTTACCTTTTTGATATTTACAAACAACCCATAAATCAAAAGTAACTTCATTATCTTTCCCTAAGTTCATAGTATGAGTTGTTTTATAGCTTTTCCTACCTTTAAGATACTGTTGAATTCCCCCAGTTTTACCATTTCTAATCGCTGGCATTATAAAAGGTATATCTAAAGCTTTTAACCAGCGTATTACTGAGCTACTGTAGAATCCTCTATCTAAATAAAGCCTTTTAATTTTTAGATTCAGAGAATTAACTTTGGTGAGAAGATAACTGATAATTGCTACATTAGTATAATTCTTTTTGACTCCAATAATAGCTAGAGTTACCCTTTTATTTTTAGCAATTACATACAAACTGGCATAAGCATAAAAAGAACAAGTGCCATTTTTAGCCTGACTGCAATAAATATAATCCTGCTCTTGTTGAGTTGGTTTACCATAATAAGGGATTAAATTTAAATCGATAGCCAGTTTTAAATTTCTTTTTCTAATTCGACGGGGTAATCTACTTATTAAGGCGCTTATTTAGTTGAGTTTCGCGCTTGTGGGAAGCTTTTAAATTTAGCTAAATGATATCTAATATTTTTCCCAGAACAAGACTTTTTAAGCTTCTTAGCTGTATTTTCTATAGTATCGCTATTACTAGCTGCCCCTATTAAAATATTAAATAAATCTGTTTGATTAAAAGCACCTTGGGTATCAATTGAAATATGTTCTGTTAAACAGTCAATAACTTCTTTTAGTGTATCTTTATCAGTTAAAGCTGCGTTTTTAGTTGAAGTAGTCAATTATTTCTAACTCAATGGATCTTCAAATATCATGATAATTTAACAGTTTTATTCCCCAAATATCCAGACATATACATCCAACTCAAGTGTTAGCAAAATAACTTTATAAGTATTACTTATATCTACTTCTTTTGCCTAGAACACTAGTACTATTAAATTGGGCTTAGAGGTCAGTTTTTTAGCTGGCGATCACGCAGTGGCAGGCTTCGCCTGATCGCCTTTTGGAAAAAACTTGTCCATCTACTGTTGATGTCAAGTTAATCGGCGATCGCATTTTGGTCAAAAGCCTTCCCAATCGCCCAGGAACCTATGTAGAACCAGCAGTAATTAGCCGTAATGGGTAATAGGTAATAAATATTAATTATTAATTAAAGGAGTAGTAGTTGTGCCATCAGATAATGGATCATCCTCCACAGATGAATTTTACCAAGGCTATAGTCAGACAATTCCACCCCAAATTCGTCGCTTTCTCTTGATTGTCATACCTTTAATAGCTGTGGTTGTGGTAGTCTTATCAGTTGTTTTACCCTCAATACATAAGCTCCCCGTTTTCATTAACTTAAAATCCCCCCTTTCCACGCCTTTTCTGAAACTATTGATTTGTCGCCCTCGGTTATCGACGCTCCGCGGGCGGATTTGACAAATATTTAACCAAAATTCGACCATTCAACCGCCCGCGGAGCTAAGGCTGCCCGTGAAATACCTAGATTTTTTTTAGGGGTTGAAAGGTATTTGATCAACGGCGTTCTTACGCCAGAACCTCCATTACAGCATGGTTTCAATTATCATGCCATCACGATCAGGAGTGAGTGCTCTTATTTTCTAAGATTCCCGACTGCAGGGCAGCAATTGCGAGTTGAGTGCGATCTCGTAGATTTAACTGGCTTAAAATATTCGTAATATAGTTTTTGACCGTCTTTTCTGCAAGGTGCAGGGATTGAGCAATCTCTCGATTGTTGTATCCTTGCGCGATCAGGCATAGGATATCTTTCTCTCGCTCGGACAATAGCGCCCAAGTCTTAGAATCCCTGGACAGCTCTGAAGCAGAGGGTTGAGCCAGCACTCTGGTGTCAAGTCCGGGACCGATTTGGGTGTAGCCTTTGTGAATGAGGTGAATCCCTTGAGTCAACTCTTCAAAAGGCGTGTCCTTGAGCAAATAGCCGGATGCCCCTGCTTGTAATGCTCGCGTCACATAATCGATATCGTTAAAAGTTGTAAGAATTAGCACCTTTATACCGGGAAATCGCTGACAAATTTTGTGGGTACCTGCAACGCCATCCATCACTGGCATCCGCACGTCCATCAACACAACGTGAGGTTTTAATGTGGCAGCTAATGTCACTGCCTCTTGCCCATTTTCCGCCTCTCCTACCACTTCCAGATTTGGAGCTGTGGAAAGCAGAGCGCACAAGCCGCGCCGGATTAAATCTTGATCATCAACAAGCAGCAGGCGAATCATGATAAGTTCATTTCAAGAGGGTGGGAAGGGTTTCAGTCTGGGGTAGAAAAGGGATAGGTGTGAAATCAGACAAGTCGTTAAGAAATGTTAATATTATAAGGGTTTTCCTGTTTAAATAATATAAACTTACGAAGTTCCTCAAATCTGGCGATCGCCTAAGTCTCTCATCTCAAAACCACTTTGCCGATAAGAGAAGTTAGGGTTCCAATAAATCTGGACGATTGACTTCGGTGGGTAAGACTACCTCTACACGGCATCCTCGACCGGGGGCCGTTATGATTTCCAGTCGGCCCATCACTGCTAAGACCCGTTCCTGCATTCCTTGGAGTCCAAAGCCAGTTGTATTTTGGCTAACATCAAAACCTTTTCCGTTATCTTCAACGATAACCTGTAAATGGATTGGGGACTGAACAATCTCAATGTTGACTTCTGTGGCTGCCGCATATTTACAGATATTGGTCAGACTTTCTTGCACGATCCGGTAAATCGCAATATTTTGTTCGTGGTCAAGGGATTTCTGGAGTTGAATTTTAGATGTAGGCACAATACCTGTCGAACGCTGAAACTCCGCGCTCAGCTCGGCAATCGCCTCCGATAACGACTGCTTATGCAGAGGATCGGAGCGTAGAGCCGCAACTGACTGACGCACTTCCTGTAGGGTTCTTGTATTTAACTGTTTCATCTCCAGTAAAAGGTTTTTATCTTTCCTAGAAAAAAAATCTTCCCCCACAGCGATCGCTAAATCTTACAAGAAGCGATTTCACTGGACGATACCCATATTAATTGTCTCAATTATTTCAGGCGCAGGTATTTATTTTGCTTCTCTCCGTAAAGATGTTCGGCCAGATATAGATATTGAATATCTTACTGTCCCAGTAAAAACTCAATCCCTAAACGTTAGCATCGAAGCTAGTGGCAGTGTCAAACCCATTTCTTCAGTTAACATCAGCCCAAAAACTACTAGTAGACTAGCTGCTCTTTATGTCGAGCAAGGGGACAAAGTAAAGGCGGGACAGCTATTAGCCAGAATGGATTCAGCTAACTTAAAAGCAGAACTAGCACAGGCGCAATCAGAGTTAGCTCAAGCAGAGGCAGAATACACTGAAATTCTGAACGGTAATCGCCGAGAAGCAATTGCCAGGGCTAAGTCACAGGTAGTATCAGCCGAGGCACAAGCCGAGCTTACTGCCAAAAAATTAGAAAAATATCGTTTTCTGGCCCGAGAAGGTGCGATCTCCCAATTAACTTTAGATGAATATATTAGTGAGGACAAAACAGCCCGCGCGCGTTTAACAGAAGCACAGGAGCAATTACGAGAACTGGAAAACGGCGCGCGGTTAGAGGAGATCAACCAATTTAAAGCCAAAGTAGCAGCAGCTCAAGCCAAAGTTAGAATAGTCGAGACAAAATTAGAAGATACGAATATTCGCGCTCCTTTTGATGGCATTATCAGTCAAAGATATGCTACCGTCGGTTCTATTGTCACTCCTAACGTTTCCGCATCTTCAACCTCTTCCGCGACCTCTACCTCAATCTTATCCATAGCATCGGCATTAGAAGTTATTGTCAATGTCTCCGAAGCCAACATTGCTCAAATCAAACCCAATCAATTAGTAGAAATTATGGTGGATGCTTATCCTCACCGTATTTTTCAAGGCAGAGTTCAACAAATTGCTCCTGAAGCCGTAGTGGAAAACAACGTAACTTCTTTCGAGGTCAAGGTAGAGCTGACAACCGGCCAAGGGGAATTGCTCTCTGGCATGAATGTTGATGCTGTTTTCACGGCTGAGTCCATCACTGACGAACTCATGGTACCGACGGTGGCAATTACCAACCGCGACAACCAGATGGGCGTACTAGTGGCAAATGAACATGGCAAGGCAAAATTTCAGCCAGTTACAGTCGGCGTCACTCAAGATGGCCAGACGCAAATCCTGGAGGGGTTGAAATCAGGGGAGCGAGTCTTTATTGACTTCCCTGAAGGCAAAACTCCCGAAACTTTCGGTAATTCACTGTAATTGGAGACTAGAAGTAATGAGTATAGATTTGACAGAAAATATCAGTATGTCAGTGCGAGCATTGAGCGCTAACAAACTGCGCAGTGTTCTGACCATGCTCGGTATCATTATTGGAAATGCTTCGGTCATTGCAATAGTCGCCGTGGGGCAAGGAGCTCAGAAGTTTGCTGTTGGGCAGTTTGAATCACTAGGAAGCAATTTGCTATTCGTGGTTCCAGGTGTGGAGCAAAAGGGTCCTCTCTCTTCAGCCGCTCCTTCCAACAGTTTGGTACTGGCAGATGCTGAAGCTATCGCTCGGGAAGTCCCAGCAGTAGCTGGCGTAGCTCCGCAGAAGACCGAACGCTTTCGCGTAATTCAAGCAAATCGGGACACTCAAGTTAATGTGACGGGGACAACTCCGCAGTACCCTACTGTCCGCAACGCCGCCGTCGCTCGGGGTCATTTTTTCAGCCAGTTAGAGCTACAGCAAAAACATCGAGTTGCCGTCTTGGGCAGCGAAACTGCCCGCACGCTCTTCGGCGGTCAAGACCCCATTGGCAAAAAAATCCGCATTCACAACCTAAGCTTTCGAGTGATTGGCGTGATGGCAGAGAAAGGCTCGTCCTTGGGCATAAATCAAGATGAGGTGGTCTTCGTGCCGATTACCGTGATGGCCGACCAGCTCACGGGTCAGGATAATTCTCACACCAGTCCGACTCTACAAGCGATCGCAGTCTCCGCCCAAAGTCCTGAGACTATGAGTGCTGCCCAGTATCAGATTACCAATCTCTTGCGCCTGCGCCATCATATCAAAGACGAAAATGACTTCACAGTGCGCAGCCAGCAAGACATACTCCAGACTGCCAATAGTATTACCGAGATGCTGGTTATCCTCATGGCGGTAACAGCTGCGATTTCCCTGTTAGTGGGGGGAATAGGAATTATGAATATTATGTTGGTTTCTGTGACCGAGCGCACCCATGAGATTGGGTTACGCAAAGCGATCGGAGCTACCTGCACCGATGTGATGATTCAGTTTACAACTGAAGCAGTAATCCTCGCTCTAGCTGGGGGGAGCTTCGGGATTCTGCTAGGAGTAGGTGGCATTCTAATTATAGTCGTCTTGACCCCCCTCGAAGCGATCCTCAGTCCCACTGCTATGATCCTGGCCTTCGTCGTTTCTGGTGCTATTGGCCTGGGATTTGGGGTGGTTCCTGCTCGTACTGCTGCCCGTCTCGAGCCGATTGTCGCCCTGAGGAGTTAGAAATGATGTCAAAGTTCAAGTTATCAGCTGCCCATGAGCTTATTCGTCTGGAGCAGGTAGAAAAATGTTACGGCCAGGGCGATTTAGAAGTCGCGGTGCTCCAAAACATCAATCTGACCGTTGGCCAAGGAGAGTATTGTGCCATTATGGGTCCCTCGGGTTCTGGTAAGTCCACTGCTATGAATATCATTGGCTGTCTGGATCGACCTAGCGGCGGGTGCTACTATCTGGAAAGAGAAGCAGTAGAACAGCTAGAGGACGAAGATTTGGCCTACATCCGGAACCGCAAAATCGGCTTCGTTTTTCAACAGTTTCACTTGTTGCCTCAGTTAAACGCTCTAGAAAATGTGATGCTGCCCATGGCCTATGCTGGGATTCCCCGTAAGGAGCGCCGAGATCGCGCTGCAACTGCTTTAAAACCCGTAGGGTTAGAACAACGGATCTACTATAGTCCCAATCAACTTTCTGGAGGTCAGCAACAGCGGGTGGCGATTGCGCGCGCCATTGTCAACCAACCGATCTTGCTCTTGGCAGATGAGCCAACCGGGGCACTGGATTCTTGTACTAGCCAAGAGGTGATGGAGATTTTCCAAAGACTCAATGATGAGGGTATGACGATTGTCATGGTTACCCATGACTCGGGAATAGCGCGATTGTGTCAGCGGATTATTTGGTTTCAAGACGGCCTAAATAGAAGGTTCGTGCGACCAGGTGCAGCCTACCTCTGAAACCCTTGCTGTGCAGTCGATACAGCAATCTGATTTTTTAAAATTAGCGATCGCCAAAAAATAAGTTACATAAATGTTTTTCTTTATCGCATATATTGAAAAAAACTTTGCCTAAAACGGGCATGGTTCAAATCAGGGTTACAAAACAAATAGGTATTGGTGTCTTGAAAACAGAAAACGTAATACAGGATACTTAGAGCAAAATAAGTGTTTCTGAAACCGTGAGGAGAAGAATGAGTCAAAACTCATCAGTAGCAGCTAATTTAAAGCCAGAGCAAAGAAAAAAGCTATTTATCGAAATGCAATCTTCTGCTCAAACCAAAACAGCGATCGCTAAACGGGAAGGAGTGAGTCGGAAATTTCTATATCAGCAGCAGCAAAAAGGAAATGAAGCCTTAGAAAAAGGGTTTAATCAGCCAAAAGAAGAGTCAGACATCTTATATTGGATACCTGTGACGAAAAACTGGATATTTCAGGTAATATTGGCGTTAATCTTCATTTGTCATAGTTCTTATCGAGGGGTGGTCGAATTTCTCAGGGATTTATTCGACTATCCAATAAGCGTTGCTACGGTTCACAATCGAGTGAAGTCGGTGGTGTCGGAAGCCCAGAAAATCAATAAATCCCAAGACCTATCAGGAATAAAAGTGGGATTGAAAGACGAAATTTTCCAGTCGCGACTCCCAGTTTTAGCTGGAGTCGATGCCTTCTCTACTTATTGCTATCTCCTGGCGGGGGCTGACCACCGAGATGAAGATACCTGGGGATATCATTTGGACCGAAGCCAGTGAGCAAGGATTAAACCCAGATTACAGTATCGCCGATGCTGCTAAAGGATTGAGAGCAGGACAGGAGGCAGCTTGGCCAGGGAAACCCTGTCACGGAGATGTATTTCATATCTTGCACCAAGGGGAAGGATTAGAAAACTACTTACACAGAAGAGCATCTGGAGCGACAAGCCGAAGGGAAAAACTAGAAGAGAAGATGAACAAAGCCAAGAAGAAGGGACAAGGGAATCGTTGGTCAAAAAAGCTAACTGTGGCGCGGGTAGCTGAACAAAAAGCCCAAATACTGGCGAGCAGACGTATCGATTCTCTGTGATTGGCTCGTGATGTCGATATTTTAGCGTTAGCTGGTCCCGATTACCATTGTCGTAGCGAATTGTGGGATTTTATAGTTGCCGAACTCAAACAGCGTGAAGCTTTATGCTTTCACCGCATACGCCCGTTTAGAACGGCTCTAGAAAACCAAAAGCAAGATTTACTGGCTTTTGCTGCTGTTCTCGATGAAAAACTAACCAATATCTCGCAACGGTTTAATATTCCCTTGTATCTGGTGAGAAAGGTTTGTCTTCTTCAAGAGCAAAATTCTCAACAGAACTCCTATTGGGCAACAAGTAATCAACTCCATCAGCAAATTGGCTATAAATTTTATCTCCTGAGCGAAGCGGTAGAACAAGCCATGAAGGAAACTCCTAGAGCTAGTTCTCTCGTCGAGAATTTCAACTCCCGTTTGCGAAACTACTTTTTCTTACGACGAACATTAGGTAATGATTATCTAGATTTGCTCCGCTTCTTTCTCAACCATCGCACTTTTATGCGGAGTGAACATCCTGAAAGAGAAGGGAAAAGTCCCACAGAATTATTAACAGGGGAATCTCATTCTCATTGGTTGGAATTGTTGGGGTTTGATTTATTCCGACAACCCGCGATTGTCGCTTAAAACCAGCTCAATTCCTGGTTCTTGTATTGCTTTTGTAGTCATCAAAAAGATGGCAAGATTTCTGCTGTTTTGTTACCTAAAAATCAGCTTTTTTGAACCATGCCCTCTTTAGCCCTAAAACGATGGATACTCAGAAAAGAACAGAGTTTTGAGATTCTTGAAACAAAAATAACCAATAAAACTAAGTCTATGTTCTAGCACAAGTAATTAGAACTAGTCTTTAAATTAAATGGCTAATGAGAAAACACAGGGATTAACTGATAGGAATAACCAATTAGTTGGATTATTTTTTAGTTTTCAAGAAGTCAGCAAATTCAATCAGTTGCTCATCAGTTAAATATAATCTAGATTTCACTCCATAAGTCTTAACTAAATAATCTCTTCCTTGTTCCTCACTCCATCCCAGGCGTTTCATTGCTTCATCAATCTCACTTTTTATCTCCTGCCACTCTAGAAGTTTGGGTTGCTTATCTTCTCTTACTGAAGATGAATCTTGAGCAAACAAATTACCTTGTTTAGTATTTTCTATTCTGACAAGAGTCAACAATTCTGC
>JASJEK010000409.1 GCA_030064915.1 Xenococcaceae cyanobacterium MO_234.B1 | reverse complement strand
CTTTCCAGTCGGCTAAACTCCGTTGTCCAATTCTGAGACTATTTCTTAGCTGTTGTAGTTGAGTTTCTAGCCATTGATTTTGTTGTCTGGTAGTGGAAGTTGGATCAGAATTTAAAGGCATTATTCCTAGGGTAAAGAACAAGATAACTACTAATACTAAATTCTATCTTGTTCAAGCCTGTCAGGGTTAATATCCTGGGAGAATCTAAGACCATAGCATAGTTTAGTCGAAATCTATTTCTAATCCTGGGGATTTATTTTGTTGAGTTTGAGTTCTTGATTTTTTTGGCAATAAAGGCGTAATTTTCTCTAGTAACTCAGGAATTTCTTGATTAGCAACATCCCATACTATAGCCCTACAAATTTAGGTTAGGACAAATCAAATTCTGTAAGGGATTTTCGCGAAAAGCCCCTACTTTAAATCCTATGTCCTAACCTTCTGACGTATTGCTATAACTCCGAATTCCGAATTCCGCGCCTCATCTCACCTACTGATTAATTTTTAAAGCTTCTTTGAATTTTTAAAGCTTCTTTAGCAGTGATCCCATCTCCTTGAAACCCAAAATACCAGAGAGAAGCAGCAGCTTCCCCACGAGTCACAGGTTTTTTTGGTTGAAATAGGGTAGTATAACCAAAAATACGCCGAACATTAGAGCGATCGCCATTTTGAAAATCCGCAAATAAAGCTCTTAAACTTTGGGTGCTAATACTAGTCGCATCTTGAAAGCCCCAAGTCTCTTCAATATTTTCAATGGAAGCTTTAGGTAAAGCTTTACGGATATCTAAAGGGACTTTCCACACTAGTAAATCTTCTCTAGTTAGAGGGGCGTCGGGTTGAAATAGCAAACTATCATTTTCTCCTGTTAAAACAGAAGGGATTAAACCAGCTTCCGCTAACCCTTGAATTGCTCCAAAGTCTGGGTCATTAAGCTCAATATCTTTAAAGGCTACTTGAGAACCTGGAGTCGCTAGACGAATTTTTTTACCAGGAGACTGACCATAATACTTATTATTAGCTGCAACTAACCAACGGGCATAGTCACGACGAGTTACAGGTTCATTGGGAGCAAATTTTTTAATTTGTTCTTCCTGCAAATGGGGAGTCAGAATATCCAAAGCAGCCACTTGCTGCACTGCTTGACGTAATTGTTCGGGAACTTGGTCTAAGTCAGGAAAATAAGTTGCAGCAATTACTGATGTGTCTGTATTGACTTCTTCTGAAATTGGTGTTTCTGTAGGTCGAGAATTGGTTTCTGATAACTCTCCTAATGAATTATCAATTGGTGTTTCTGTAGGTTGGGAATTAGTTTCTGATAACTCCCCTAATAAATCATCAAAAGGTTGATAAGCGATGATGATCCGAGTGGGGAATGTTTCATCTTGTTGTGGAACAAGGGAGACTGTAACTTTTAAATTATTTTTACTAGCAATAATAGTCCGATCTTGTTGCTCTGATTTACTAGAAAAGGGTTGAACTATTTCCCAATTATTTTGATTAATTTGTTCTTGATAGTAACTAACTATAGATTCTAACTCATCTTGCGATCGCCATATAACTGTTCCTGCTTCTCCTTTTAATTCTGTTTCTTCTAAAGTAGCCTCAGGATAAAGGGGAATCTCAGGGGGAAACTCTGGAGGTAAATCCGCAATTGATTTCGGTTCTTCTTGATTGTTAATTATTTTATTGTTAATTATTTTATTGTTAATTGTTTCTGACTCTTTTGTCTCCGTAGTACTGGAGTTATTACTCTCAGAAGATGAAGATCTAGAGTTGGTTGTCATGGTATCTTGGGAGTTGCTAAGTTGAGGATCGGGACTCAGAAAACTTTGAACTGCCTCACCATGATTGCAACCTGCAAGGAACAATAATAAACCAGTGAGAATAGCTGAGGAAAATTTGGGGTATGATATTGGTTTTTTTAGCACAGTTACTCTTTTATCTCGGATTCTCAAATTCTATCGAAAAGTTATTTTCTCTTGCTGAGTCCATGAGTGATTTTAATAAGGATTTGGAACAATAGTGCAATTAGGTATTCTCTACGGTATTAGTGTGGGTACAGGCGACCCTGAATTGATTACAGTAAAAGGATTGCGAATCTTACAAGCAGCAGATATTGTGACTTTTCCCCAAGGGATCAATAATAAACCAGGAGTTGCTCAAAAAATTATTAGCCAATGGTTGCAACCCCAACAAACTACTGTCCCTTTATATTTTCCTTATGTCAGAGACCAAAATATTTTAGAATCAGCATGGCAAAAAGCAGCAGCAATAGTCTGGCAATATCTCCAACAAGGCAATAATGTTGCTTTCGCTTGTGAAGGAGATGTGAGTTTTTATAGCACTTTTACTTATTTAGCAGCCACTCTCACAAAGTTACATCCTGAAGTAGTTATCGAAACAGTACCAGGAGTTTGTTCTCCTACAGCAGCAGCATCTGAACTACAAATGCCACTAACGGTAAGCAACGAAAGGCTGATTATCTTACCTGCTATTTATACTGTTGCCGAGTTAGAGACTGCTTTAGATTTAGCAGAAGTAGTAGTACTACTCAAAGTCAGTTCTGTCTATAAACAAGTATGGCAAATCTTACAAAAGCGCGGTTTATTAGAATCTAGTTGGGTAGTAGAGAAAGCAACTTGCAGCGATCGCAAAATTTATCACAATCTCCAATACCATCCTCATCTTCAACTGTCCTATTTTTCTTTGTTACTAATTCGTGTTCTCAAAACTGCTTTATAATTCCTAGACAAAACTAGACAAGCTAGATTATCTATTGATTACTTCTTGTTTCACTGTAGCCACGTCGGCGTTAACTACTCCCCACAATCAAGATATATTTTAACTTTTGTTAACAAACTATATTGCAAAATATTGAGAGTTACTCAAGAAATTTACATAATCCCGGGACTTCATGTTAATTTGTACTGATGTATTCGCAAACAGTTTCTAAAGTTATAGTTAAGGTCACAATATAAGGTCACAATAATGGAATGGCAAGCAACTGAAAAAAGACAGCAGCAATCTCGGGAAGATATTAGAGACTATGTTGCTCAACTACAACTTCACATGGCATTACAGGCTCGCAATTTAGTACCGACTCTAACTAATGTTAGCGATAGCCGACAACAAATGTTACAAGAAACTCAGGCTGTTGTAGAAAAATGGGTTTCTCGTCAGTCAGTATAAATTCTCAATTATGAAATTTAACTCATCTTTGTTGTGATAAACTTCACCAAAGGTTTAAACACAGATACTAACTCTTGACGAGAAACGACTAAACAAGGAAAAGAGCGATTACCATAGTTTTCTCCTACCTGAAGGGGAAAGATGGACTCAGAATCTAAACTAACAAAAGTTCCTCCTGCTGCTTGTATAATAGCCCAGACTGCTGCAATATCCCAGATTTTAGGAGTGGCTTCTACTCCTCCAATAGCAGCACCAGCAGCTACCAATAACAAATTGTAACTGGCAACTCCAATCATTCTTACTTTGCAGGGAAAAGGATTTTTCAGTATTGCAGTACTACGAGCGCAGAGGTTAAACAAATGACTCTTACTAGGGGAGTCTTTACTGGTAAAAATTGGTTCGTTATTTAAGTATGCTCCAGTGTACCCTGTTAACCCAGAGTCGCCATACCAGAAACCATGAAAAGCTTGTTTAAGAAACGGTAAATAGACAAAACCAAAGACGGGAGTACCTTGATAAAGTAACCCTAAAGATATGCCCCAGATGGGAACACCACGGGTAAAGTTGGTAGTGCCATCAATTGGATCGACAATCCAGCACCACTCCTTATCTGGAAAAATATGGGTAGTTTCTTCTGTTAATACACCATGATCGGGGAAATTCTTGGCTATAGCCTCTCTGATGGCTCTATCTGCCCATTTATCGGCTTGGGTCACTAAACTACCGTCGGTTTTTTGTTCTGCTTGTAGTTTACCAGCATCTAGCATCAGGCGATCGCCTATTGACTGGGTAGTTTCTTGACAAAATTGGAGTACTCGATCCCAAAATTCCTTCATGGTTTAGTTCTAAGTCTGCATTCTTCTGTGAGTTTATCAGTAGAACTCTATTTTTGTTGGTATTTATCAAATCTACGATTAGTTAACACCTATTTAATTTGCGTAGTTTACAATTCCTGTAGCCAACGTCAAACTTTTTCCACTGCTGCTTTCACCATGTAATTTCAATGAAATTCAGCTTACTCTTTGTCATTGTCTTGTGCTTATCACTTGTCTATTCTGTAGTCTATTCTGTAAAAATATTGCCATCTCCCGTTAATATGACATCTACCTCTTCTTCCCTCTTAAGCGATCCTTTCTTACAATTACCTACTATTGATTCTGTAAGAGTAGTTTGGTTTACTGAATTCATGAGCGATCGCTCTTATGTTAAGTATGGCAGCCAATTAGAAAAGGAAACAGACGCTACTACGACCAAACTCAGTCGGGTAAGAGAAGATCAAGACTCCCATGTCAATCAAGAATATACCCAACTTACGGTAAGAGATATTTGGCGACATGAAGCAACAGTAACTGGGTTAACTCCTCACCAGAGAATTCCCTATCAAGTAGTGAGTGTCAAAGACAAAGAAGTAGTCAGTAGTAAACCATTTACTCTAGCTAGTAACCCCACACCAGACACACCCCTCAAGATTTTGCTAACTTCCGATCACCAGTTAAAGCCTATGACTGCTGCTAACTTACAGAAAGTCGTAGAAACCATAGGGAGAGTTGACGCTGTATTTTTTGCAGGAGATTTGGTTAATATTCCCGATCGCGCTTCGGAATGGTTTGATGATGATAGGGGTGGTGCGTTTTTTCCCGTTTTGCAAGGTAGGGCTAACTATCAGTTAGGGGATACTATCTACCAAGGGGGAGAGATTATTCAGTATGCACCTTTATTTACGGCTTTGGGTAATCATGAAGTGATGGGGCGATTTTCCCCGACTAAATCCCTCAAAGATCAGTTTTACGACTCAATTCCTCAGTCTGTTGCCAAGAAACTATATCCCCAAGAAGATATTAAAAACAATTCTTTTAATACTGATACCTACGAGGAGATATTTACTTTACCTGAAAGTCAGCCAGGAGAAAAAAAATATTATGCTGTTACTTTTGGCGATATTCGCTTAGTAGTTTTGTATGCCACTAATATGTGGCGATCGCCATCAACTGAACCCGATGTTAAAGGGAGATATCAAGAAAGCATCAGAGATTTAGACTCTCCCGAAAATTGGGGTTATGGACAGCATGTTTTTGAACCAATAGGTCAAGATAGTACCCAATACCGTTGGTTAAAAGCCGAATTAGCAAGTGATGCTTTTAAAGAAGCCAAGTATAAGATCGTAATGTTGCATCATCCGCCTCATACTCTTGGGGGTAATATTGTTCCTCCCTATACTACTCCTCAAACTGTTATTCAGCG
>JASJEK010000408.1 GCA_030064915.1 Xenococcaceae cyanobacterium MO_234.B1 | reverse complement strand
CCTGATCCTTTTCCGCCAATCAGTAATTCTACCATTCCCTTTCGCATACCCCATGACCTTTCTAAAACTCTCGGTAACAGCTTGTTCGTCAGTCTGTTTGGCAGGGTATATTGAATATCCGGCTGAAGATAAACCATTAATTCAGGAAAATTGATCGGGATATTTATTTCACGTAAATAAGGGGCAGGATTATTATTATTAGTTTCATTCAAAACTAAATCTATAAACTCAAGAAAGTTATAAATTTTACCATCAATTGTTACCTGACAGTTGCTATATATTTTTTTGAAAAAATCATAATCCCAAACCTGATGGGCTTGCCAATTTTCTGTAGCATTTTTTATGATAACAGGCTTACATGGCTTTAAATATTTATTGATGAAATCATCATAAATTAGACTGTTGACTCGATCAACATTGTATGTTTCTTGTTCATGGCCTAATGCTAGAGAAGCTGCCCGATCACTCATATTAGTTATTGTACAAATACTACAATCACAAGCTATTGTCTCACAATTTTCTCAGCCAAATACTACCTCCAGTCCAGATGTTGATTCCGTTCCAATCGTACTCAACACCCTTGAGGCATAAAGGCATTTCGGTAGCAAACAGATTTTGATGAAAATGTTGTAAGAAGGTGTTAAAAAATTCTATTTTAAATTTATTATTGTATTGTAAAAAATTTCTTAACATATAAGTTTCATTCCAGGCTCTGCCGTTGTACACCCACTCTTTAGGGTATTCAAAAGGATAAAATATATCATGGAAATGTATTAGAACTCCACTTTTAAGGGAGGGAAGTACTTGAAACAGTAAGTAATTAACATCACTATCTATCTTGGCAACATGAGTAGAGTCAATAAAAAGAATATCGTTATGAGAAAGTTGCTGAAAAAATCCTAAGTCCACCTCTTGCACAGGTTTCTGTATAAGTTGAAAAGTTTCTTCTTCATCTTCTTTTAGTAAAGCGAAAATGTTTTTGGGGTAAGGTTCAATGCAAATGCAAGACAATTTATTGTCTAAAAAACGTTCATTGGTATCCAAAATTAGACAGGATGAGTATCCAGAACCACCAACTTCTATAATTGTTTTTGGTTGATAATGTCTCATCATACAATAAAGAAAAATCGCATCAGAATAAGGATATAAAAGATTTTCAAAATAAAATCTGAAATCCTTGACTTTTTGACTGGTAAATGGTTGTTCATTATAATATTTTAGAAATTCTCTAAATAGTTGTAATTGATATTCTTCATTTAAATCTATGCCAGGTAGTTCTCTAGGTTTATTTTCAAAAATTTCTTTTTCTTTCAGTTTAACTGCTTCCAAGTCAGGAAGGGGAGAATAAAAGTGACCAGGAGGAGCTTCAAGACCATACAATTTAGTATAAATAGATTGGAAGTAGGGGATCTTTTTGACGGATTTCCTAATTAATTTTTTGAGTTCATTTTTCATGGGTTTGATGTTTGATGAATAAAGGTTTTTATTACTTGTTATGCAAAAATAAAAACATCCAGGTTATAGTTCACCTTCAACGCGGTCGCACAGCCTGCCTTCGGCATCGTCGTTATATACAGCAACAACATTAGGCACAGAAGTTTTTAGTTGCTCGTCTAGCAAACTTACGAGAGTGGTAACATTAATTCCCTCTAGAAATTTTACTACAGGTACATCTACGTTGATGTTGGTTTTAATCTCGTTCTTCAGCTCGACAGACATAAAAGAATCTACGCCCAAATTAATTAGGGGCTGCTGGATATCAATCTCACAGAGATTGAGACCTAAAACCTTTGCTACAAGCTTTTGAGTGTAAGTTGTTAACAGAGAGGGGCGATCGCTAGGAATCGCGTCTTGCAATTGATGCAAGAATTCCTGTTTCTGTGCTGGGGACTCCTGAGTTGTTACTGCTGCTGGCTGACGCTGTTGCTGTGCTATGTCAAAGAGTAAAGAGGGTTCACTTCCGGCTGAGAATTGCTGTAAAAACTTTGACCAATTTATTGGTAGCACGCCGACCTGAAGGGCGTCTTTGATGAGCAAATCTGCCAAGATCTGCAATCCCTGCTGTGGGGCGATTGTTTCCACGCCTTGTGCTGCAATCCGGTTCTGGACTATGCTTCCCAAATGAGCTGCCATCCCTGACTCTTTCCATAGTCCCCAGTTGATACTTAATCCTGGCAAACCCAAAGCTTGACGGTGATGCACTAAAGCATCCATAAATGCATTAGCTGCTGCATAATTTCCTTGACCGGGGGAACCCAATAATGATGCGACTGAGGAAAAACAGACAAATAAATCTAGTGGTAAATTTTGGGTTAATTGGTGCAAATTCCAGGTTCCTTTGACCTTCGGCGCCATTGCTCTGTTGAACCGCTCCCAGTTTTGCTGCTCTAAAATTCCATCATCTATAACTCCAGCAGCATGAATAATGCCTTGCAAGGGGGGCATGGTTGCTTTAATAGTTTGCAATACTCCAGCAACATCCTCTCGATTAGAGACATCTGCCTGGCAAATCTCAACTTGGCTTCCAGCCTGCTGCAATTGATTGAGCCTTTCTTGTGCTTTGATGGAAGCATCACTGCGCCCGATTAGTACCAGATGTTTTGCGCCCTGCTTTGCCATCCAGTCTGCTACCAGTAACCCAAGGGAACCAAGACCGCCTGTAATTAAGTAAGTTGCCTGAGGATTTAACAGTGTTGACTTTTTCTTTGGTTGTGTGGCTTTTGCCGACCATTGTACTAGTCGTGCAACGTAACGTTGATTGCCACGTAAAGCGATTTGAGTTTCACGTTCATTTAACCAGAGTTCCTCAAAAAGTGATTGACTCTCCTGGGGCAAAATCTGAGAGCCGAGATCGACTGTCGTGCAGAGGAATTCTGGATATTCGTAATTAATTGTTTTTCCCAAACCCCACAACGGTGATTGAGCAATGGAATGGCTGATATCTTCTGAGGTTACACTCTGACTGCCACTGGTCACAAGCCAGAGGCGGGCTTCGGTTCGCCAACTTACCCTAGTCAATGCCTGAACTAGAGATAGCACAGTTCCACATCCGAGTTTTTGAGCAGTTTCTAAAGACTCTAGCGTGATTTCTTCCGTCGTGGGAGCCTCTAGACTCCACAAATGCACTACACCACGCAGGGGAATCTGCTCCAGTAAGGAGAGATCTTGGAACAACTGCTGAAAATCTTCTGGTCGAGCGGGGTTAATTTGGTAATTGCCTGTTTCTAAGATTTTGTAATTTTCACCAGGTAAGACAGTGACACAGATATCACCACGAGCCTCTAGGAGAACTTTGAGCCGATTGCCCACACCAAGGGAGTCGGCAAAGATCAGCCAACTGCCACTGTGCCCTGTTTCCTGTAAGTTAGAAATTGAGAGACGAGGTTGAAGTTGCCATTGAATTTTATATAGCCAGTCGCTCAAATTCTGTTGTCTTTCATCCTGCATGTCACGTTCGATATCTCGAACGCGCAAGCCAATTACTTCGGCCAATACATGCCCCTGTTCATCGAGAATCTTTACGTCACCCTCAACTTTATCTAGATCTACAAAATTAGCTGATTCATTTCGCAGAATAGCATGACACCAGACTTGTTGGGCTAGGGGGTGATAGATCTGAAAACTACGCATACCAGCAAAGTATAAAACCCCCTGCTCGTAGGCTATACTCACTGGTAATGCTGCTAAGAGGACTTGCACACAGGAATCAATAAAAGCAGGATGGTTGATGTCAAAGTTAGATTCTTGCTGTAGTACTTCTGGTAGTTGCACTCGTCCGAGAACTTCGCCATCACGCCGCCAAATCCGCTCTACTCCTTGGAAACTGGAACCGTATTCAAAGCCTAGTTGATGATATCTGTGGTAGAATTCTGCTCCGGCGAGTTCTTCTAAACAGCGATCGCGAATATCTTGTAAGTTATGACTATTTTTCTGTGAAGTGCTGCCCTCAACTGTAGAAAATTCAACAGCTGGGGAAAACTGTATCTGTCCTGGGGAGGGTTCAGTCCACTGTTGAGCATTAAATTTGTCTTTGAGTTCTTTTAAATAAGGCAGGCTTTGCAATACTAAATCAGGCTGTAAACCGAAGTCTAGCTGGCAAGCTACCTCAGTCACTCCAATAGCCTGGAATTTTTGAATAGATTCACAACAGGTTTCTGGTGAGCCAAATATAGCCATGTTTCTGGCAACTAAGCGATCACATACGAACCGTACATAATCTTGAAAATCTGTTGCAGACAATTGAGTAATATCGATTTTTTTGCCTTTATGAAGAAAAGAAAAGCCACTAAACATCAGGGGAGCATCTGACTTGTACCAGTCATTTAACGCTGCGGCTGCTTGTTCTATAGCGACATCGGCATTTTCTCCCACAAAAGCTTGCACCCAAACTGTAATTTCATGTGCTTGGGGATCGTATCCACTTTCAGCGAGAGATTTATGATAAAGCTTGATTTTTTCGCCTAACTCATCAGGGTCATGAATCTGCATATGAGTTAACAGATTAGCGCCTATTTCACCAGCTTTAATAAAAGTTGTGGGATTAACACCCGCAGCGACCCACAAAGGAAGCTCAGACTGTATTGGTGTCGGATAAGTCTTTACCTCTACCTGTTTGCCATCGCCCCCTTCACGCCAAATGGATTCACCCTTCCAGAGTTTTCTTAATATCTGGATATCTTCATACATCTGTTGGTGACGATTTTGATATTTATGAGGAGAAAAAACAAAATCATTAGGGTGCCAGCCTGTGGCACAAGCAAGTCCTACTCTACCTCCTGAAAGATTGTCGAGCATCGACCAATCTTCAGCAATTTGAATGGGATTATGTAAGGGCAGTAAAACACTACCAGCACGTAAATTAATTTGCTTAGTTTCTCTCGCCAGTGCTGCCAGTAAGAGTTGTGGCCTAGGATAGAGACATCCCATAGCACTAAAATGACGCTCTGGAACCCAAAGGGAAGAAAACCCATTTCGGTCGGCGAATTTTGCACCTTCAATAACTAAACGATACTTATCTTGAGGAGAAGTACCTTCACCGCTAGAGAAATTGAATAAGCTGAATTTCATTTGTTTATACCTCTGTTGATGGTTCGTTTATTTGAATCTTGCCTGTTGCATGTAATATCCATGTATGATATTGCTCTGCACTTGTAGGCTGACTATAGATTTCAAATGCAGTTTCTCCATTACCATGAGGAGAAAAAATTAGTTGAGCTTTTCGAGTGTCATTTTCTCGCAGGAATAGTGCTTTATGAAATTCCACATCTTTTAAAAAATAAGAACCTGCCCCAAAAATTTCATCAGCACCAGCTTGAGCTATTCCCAAATAAGCTGTGCCAGGCAAAACTATAACTCCTTGAATTCGATGGTCTTTCAAATAGGGAAAAATTTGACTGCTTAACTCGATTTCCCAAAAGTAACTGCCTGGAAGATGTGCCAG
>JASJEK010000407.1 GCA_030064915.1 Xenococcaceae cyanobacterium MO_234.B1 | reverse complement strand
GATTTCATCGATATCTCTGCCGATACTCTGGGCAATGATGCGAGGGAGAGAAACAATTTCTTCTTCTTCTCTATCAAGAAAAGCAATATTAACTAGAGTAGCAATAGCTTCTTCTGCTGTGGGTGGTTTACCAATAACGTGCAAACCACAGGGTAAAAGACGAGATTCGATTTCCATCAGTTTTTTATAAACCAAACCGACTATAGTATCCCTTTCTTCCTGGGACATTTCCTTCGCATCGGTTTCTGGTAAGGCAATGTCTTTATCTAAGTTGACAATGCGACATTTATCCATGATGGTATCGACAATTTGGATACCTCGTGCCCCATCTTTCAAGGTTTGGTAAGAACCAATTAACTCTCCTAATTCTTTTAACCCTTTATACAATCCCGCGTTTTCCGCAGGAGGGGTAAGGTAAGAAATAGTAGAAGCATAACCGCGACGTTTAGCAATGGTTGCTTCGGAAGGATTGTTCGCAGCGTAGTAATAGATGTTGGGAATACTACCAATTAAACTATCGGGATAACATTCCCCGGACATTCCCATCTGTTTCCCCGGCATAAATTCTAACGAACCGTGAGTACCGAAGTGTAATACTGCGTCAGCTTCCCATATTTGTTCGAGATAAGTGTAGTAAGCTGCAAAACCGTGGTGGGGAGAAGCAGATTTAGAGAATAACAGTAACATGGGGTCGCCTTCATAACCGAAAGTAGGTTGTACCCCAATGAAAACGTTACCGAATTGCTTACCGTAAATTAAGAGGTTTTGTCCGTCACTGTTAAGATGTCCTGGTGGTTGTCCCCAGTTTTCCTCTAACTTAGTAGAGTAGGGAGTGAGTTTTTCATACTCTTCTACAGACATCCGATAGGCAATATTAAGTTCGGGAGAAGCATATTGGGCTTGTGCATCGTGAATTACTGCTTCCATTAACTCCTTAGGAGAGTCGGGTAAGTCTGGGACATCGTAACCATTGCCCTTGAGTCCTTTTAATACTTCGTAAATTGACCCAAAGACATCTAAGTAAGCAGCAGTTCCCACATTACCTTTATCGGGAGGGAAGCTAAATACTGTGATGGCAATTTTTTTATTTAGTTTGGGTTTTTTTCGGAGATTACCCCATTTTAAGGCTCTTTTTGCGATCGCCTCTATTCTATCTTGTAATGCGATCGCACGTCCAGTATTACCATCTCTACCTGATAAAATAATAGGCTCAATTGCCCCATCTAGTTCAGGAATAGCAATTTGTAAGGCGACTTGTACCGGGTGCAGACCAAGTTCGCTTTCTTCCCATTCTTCTGTGGTTTGGAACACAAGGGGCAAAGCAACCATATAAGGACGGTTGAGGCGTTTTAGAGATTCTATGGCTTTGGGATGGTCTTGTCTAGCGGGTCCTCCCACTAAAGCAAAACCAGTGAGAGACACTACCACATCTACTAAAGGTTGTTTCTCTGTACCGTTGGTTACTTCCCAGAAATATTCATCTACAGGTTTGGAAAAGTCTAACCCACCAGCAAATACAGGAAGTACCCGCGCCCCCATAGCTTCTAATTCCTGCACCATTGCTACATAATGGGCATCATCTTTAGTAACTAGGTGAGTACGCTGCAAGACTAACCCAACACAAGGGGCTAAGGGGTCTTTTAAGTCATCAGAAATATCGCTGCGACTGTTATACCAGTTGAGGTATTCTTTAACGTCTTCAAACATTTCTGGTGCTAAAGGATGCCATACACCCATGTCGGGATATACTACGGGTTCTTTGTAAGTTACTCCTTCAGCGATATTTTTATCTTTATATACGTATTTATCTGCCAACATCAGCAGGAAGTTTTCTAAATTATCTGCATTACCCCCTAGCCAATACTGGAAACTCAACATAAAATTGCGAGCATCCTGGGCTTTCTCTACAGGCAAATATTTCAATACTTTAGGCAAGGTGCGTAACAGCTTCAGCATGGCATCTTGGAAAGAACTTCCAGAGTTTTCTTTTCTTTTCCGCATAAACTGGGCAATAGCACTCTTAGACTGTCCTAACTGCGCCATAGAAAAGCTACCCATCTTATTGAGACGCATCACTTCAGGCATAGAGGGAAATACAATAGCAGCATCTAAACAATCTCTGTGAGGTTTTACTGCTGCAACTACTTTCTGGGCTAAATCTTCAATAAATATCAGAGATGCAATAAAGATATTTGCTTGGGCTATATCTTGTTGAAAGTTAGTATAGTTCTCTTCGTCTCTTAACTCTTCTATCAAGTAACCACTCAGTTCAATTGCTAAATGAGGGTTATTCTGATTAATTTTTCTGGCAGCTTCAGACAGGGTGCTTTGGTACTGAGGCTCTAGCACGACATATACCACTCTCAGCAAATCTCGCCCATTGAGGTTTTCTGGCGTTACGCGACGTATGGTGGACTTGACGTGAGTGAACATAGACTTGATTCTCCTTGTTTATTTGGGGCGACTTGCAATCTAAGGTTATAGCTGGTGTGTATGCCCACTTAAACAACGGGCTACTGTTAAATGTTTTTATCAAAAAATGTTGTACCAGAACCGTATATTTCCTTATTTGACACAATTTTATAAAAATAATGAAATATTTTGTTACAAATTTTTACTTAACTTGTGAGTCATTACTCAAACTATTTATTACAAAATTTAATAATTAATGTATTGACTAAAGTAATTAATTGTGTATGTAAGTTTGGTATGTTAGATAATGGGATTTGGGAAGCTGCAACTGGGTAAAATGGGTAAAATGCTTTTGCTTCAATATTATTTTTGACAGAACTTTATCTGGTCCTATTCATTAGAGCAGGCTTTATTTGTAACTAGCAACTTACGTTATATACATGATATACATAATTAATATCAATCCAGCTACGGCAAAAATCAACAACAAGCTTAAATTTTGTATAAAAGAAACTCTTTTTTTTAAGTCATCTAAATAATGATTTAAATAATAAATTTTTTGTTCTAAAGCGAGAATATTATCTTGTAATTTATCATTGTTTGTTGCCTCATTACGGGAATTACTTTTTGTTTTTTTAAACTGAAATTGTTTTAGTAAACTAGATTGTTGATTTATTATTGTTTTAAGTTCTTCTATTTCTTGGGATTTTAATTGTAACTGACTAATTTTATACAAATATTTTTCTAATAGACCAGGACCTAATTGAAAATATCCTTTACGAGCAGAATAAATTGCATTGATTAATTCCCTAGCGGGCGTAGTTTTTAAAAGATATCCTTTAGCACCTACCTGTAGAGAAGCATTGAGATAACTGTCTTCATCATGAACACTTAAAATTAACACATTAGATTGAACAAATTGCTCGGCAATAATTCTAGTTGCACTTAAACCATCTAGTACTGGCATTTCAATATCCATTAAGACTATATCAGGTCGATGAACTTTCACCATCTCTAAAGCGTCTTGACCATTTTCTGCAAAACCAATTATTTCTATACCTGGTTCGCCTTCTAAGTAATCATTCAATAATGCTTGAACTGTTTTTTGGTCGTCAACTATTAGTACTTTTATCATCCTTTTATAATTTGAGTATATAAAATAGCTTGATAATTAAAGGCATTTGCTTCCAAAGAGGCGAAGGCTTTTCGCCCGCGGGTTCAATTCCCGATGCCAGTATTTCTAGTTCTTGTTGTAGCTGTTCCATGGCTTCTTGATGCAGTCACTCATGGGGGAAAGCCCCGTCCAAGAAAGGGCTGCATCGCTTTTTGACCGCGGAATGGGGTCGGGGAATTCCGCTAGAACAAACAGTTGATTTAGTTTCTCTCGGGCATCATACCATTCCCACGCTTTTTTGATGCACTACCCACAACTTTATTAAAAACAGACACCTGAAAGGTAAGCCCCCTTGCGTCTCTGGGAATTCCGAACTCAGGTTGGTATCATATATAGGCTGTATCTTAACTTTCTATGATGGAAATTTCTGCTCTTATTTCTCAGATGCAACAGTCGGAGTTTTATCCTCATCCAGTAGCCGACAATATTGAATTAGTACAGACTCATGTATCCTATGTCTTGTTGACAGGAGACTATGCTTATAAATTGAAAAAATCGGTTAACTTTGGCTTTCTTGACTACTCCACTTTAGAAAAAAGAAAGCATTTTCTAGATGCAGAAATTGCCATGAATAGTGCGATCGCACCAGAGTTATATTTAGCAGTTCTACCCATTACCCAAGAGGGAGAAAAATTTATTTTGAATGGCTCAGGGGAACCTGTAGCATACACCCTCAAAATGCGTCAGTTTCCGCAAGAGAATCTGTTTATTAATCTCTTTGAAGCTGGTAAATTATCCATAGAACAAATGGAAGAATTGGGTAAGATTGTAGCTCAATTTCATAAAAACGCAGCAACCAATGACTATATCAGTAGTTTTGGCAAAGTCGAACAAGTCCGCCAAGGGGTTAATGAAAACTATGCTCAAACTCAAGGTTATATCGGAAGAGTGCAAACCCAAGAACAACTAACAGCCACTCAAGCTTATACAAATAAATTTTTTGCCGAACGAGAAGACTTATTTAATAGCCGAATAAAAAATAATAAAATCAAAGAATGTCACGGAGATTTACACCTCAAAAATATCTGTTTGTGGCAAGATAAAATTCAACTCTTTGATCGCATCGAATTTAATGAACCCTTCCGCTTTGTGGATGTGATGTACGATGTTGCTTTTACCATGATGGACTTAGAAGCCAGGGGAAAACAAGACTTTGCTAATGCTTTTCTCAATACTTATTTAGAACAAACAGGAGACTGGGAAGGCTTACCCCTATTACCTTTGTATCTTAGCAGACAAGCTTATGTGCGAGCTAAAGTAACATCTTTTCTTCTCGATGATCCTGCTATTCCCGAAACAGTGAAACAAGAAGCAAGTCAGACTGCTAAAGACTACTACAAACAAGCCTGGGAATATACCCAATGTAAGTCAGGAAAACTGATATTAATGTCTGGTTTATCGGGTTCTGGGAAAACCACCATTGGGAAAACCGTAGCGAGAAACACAGGTGCTATACATATTCGTTCTGATGCAGTTCGCAAACATATCGCAGGTATTCCTCTAGAAGCAACAGGAAGCGATACTATATATACTCCCGAAATGAGCCAGAAAACCTATGACCGCTTACTAGAATTAGGTATGATGTTGACACAAGAAGGCTTTACTGTAATTCTCGATGCCAAATACGATCGTATTGAGCACCGTCAAAAAGTTATAAATGCAATCAAGTCCCACAATATTCCCTTACAGATTATAAATTGCACTGCACCCCTAGAAGTCTTACGCGATCGCCTGAAGAGTCGTAGTGGTGATATTTCCGACGCTACTGCTGATTTACTCACTAGTCAACAAGCAACTGCTGAAGCTTTTACCCCAGAGGAACAAGTTTATGTCACTACCATAGATACCTCTAAAGCAAATTGGGAATCATTGAAAGCTATTAGCCATTAGCTATTAGCTGTTAAACAGTCAGCTTGACATCCTCTCACCGCCCTAAACATCACTATTTTGACAATGTAACATTAGCTTCAGTAGGCTGAATGGGTTAGAATAGCTGAATGACAAAATTGTGGAACAAAACACAATCAGCCGATGGGGCCTGTCTTTGGCTGCCATTGAGGGTCTGGGGGAGCAACTGAGAAACTTCTGGTCTCGGTTTAGTCATCTGGTGCGAACCCAAACCAGGGATACCAGCCAGTAAGGTTATGAATACGTGAGCGGTCTGCTCCGACTAGAAACCAACCGAACCATGGCTTTAATAGGAAGTAGTCCGAGCAGCGCCGAATTCCGAATTCAGAATTCCGAACTCACGTTCTGTTAGCTTGACTCCTCGACTGCTCCCAGAGCTTTGAGCGTTGCTTTCTGGGCTTCTGTCAATCCTGTAACTCC
>JASJEK010000406.1 GCA_030064915.1 Xenococcaceae cyanobacterium MO_234.B1 | reverse complement strand
GCTGAAAGCATGATTGTTACGCTGGCTCCAGATGCGCCTAAAGTAACAATTTTGACTGTTCAAACAGTCTCTTAAGCAGGTGGACAATTTTATTTTGAATCTACATCACGGCAAGTTAAGGCATTCAGTGATTTTTATGTTTAATTAATTTTGTCCACCTGCTTAATTTGACTCGATTCTTGTCTTGACACTTGGGTACACTTCAGTTCATCTTTGAATTGGTGCTTTTAAATATATCGAAGTTTGTTTTTCTGGAGAATTTATCTCTATAAATCCAGCATGTTCTATTTGTTCTACGAAACTATCATAACTATCTTGACCAAATACATTTAATGCCTCTTGCTTATTTATTAAGATAGAGCCTATATTAAAATCTGTTATGTACAAGTCAAAATCACTCTTGTTAACCCTATCAATTATATCTTTATATCTCGCAGGACCAAACCAATCGCCAATACTGATAACATCTTCTTTTCTAAAATAGTAAGCCAGATTCTCAAACCTTATTGTTAAGACTCTGTAGTTTTCAGTTTCATTGGCTTTCATTAAATTGATAATAGTCTTGGCAGAAGAATATCCGATTAAATTTTGGCTCAGAAAATAGTCATAATTTTTAAGGGCTTTCGGCCCGTATATATAATTTGAATTTATTAAATATTTATAGTATGCAAGGCTACTAGGACTTGGAATTATGAGTGCCAGCAAAAATATAATAGTAAAAATTTTGATTAACAATTGTTTTTGATTCTTTTTTATTGTGCCAACATCTACTTTTATAACAATAGTTCTAAAGTATTCAGCTATATTATAGATACATAGCCCAAGGTAACAAACATAAACCGGAAGGACATGCAAGAAGTAACGTCCAAGGTAGGAAATTCCAATCCAGATGAATATTAGGTAAATCAAACAAATATTTATAAATAAAAAATTCTTTTTAATTTTTTTTCTAACTTGCTTGGATATCGAAAATATAATTAACGAAGCTAGAGGAAGATACAATAATAAAATTGATGATGTAATTCCATACTCTCGGAAACTTTTCGACAATGGGTCTATAAAAAAATGAAATGGTAATAGTATCAAAAACCAAAATCCCTTTTGCTCTTTTAATTCAGACATTACTGCAGTATGATCCTCTACACTAAATATTGGATCTTCCTTCCCGAGCAGTAAATTGATAACTGGTGGTATGGGATCTCCTGTTTCAATATAATTTCTTATGTACCAGGGAGAACTAAGAGCTAGCATCAACAGACACAAAATGGAAATATATAAAAATTTCCTTCTTTTTCTTAAGCATGCATATCTAACACATAGTACAAAAATGGGTAAATATACGATATTGGAAATTTTCATTCCAATACAAAAAGCACTATTTAAAACAGTATGAAATTCATAACTTCTTCCGATTTTATCAATACTAAAATATGCACAAATAATAGGAATAAAAATAAATAAACCTAACGGAATATCTATGTATCCTACATTTAAAAACCTGAGGAATATAGGGGAAGCAATGACACAAAATGTTATAATAAAAGCAACAATTTTTAAGAAAGTATTTTTTCCTTTATCAGTATTTAATAAATTTTTGCTTGCAAATAAATTTGTTCTCTTAGATGATATAAATCCATATATAGCTAGGCATGATAATAAGCCAGAAAGCCAAGTTATAAAGTGACAGTACTGACCTAAATTTAATATAAACATTAGAGAGTAAATAAGAACAAAGTTGTTAGCATAATAAGGATACCTTAGAAACTCATCAACATATATGCGTCCAGCATTAGCCCAATCAACAGCATAAGCCAAATGATAAGATATGCTATCCCAGAGTGTAGCTGGTAAAACAGCAGGAACCGCAATTATTAAAAATATTAGGTATATAATAGTAGCTGGGATATCAAACATTTTGAAAAAATTAGATATTTTTAACTGCCAAAAATATCTACTAAAGGGATTTTGTAATTTAATAAATTTAAAAATTAGGCTCTCAATAACTAGCCATAGAATGAAGCTGTATATATTTAGTTGTCTTGAAAACCCTAATAATAGTAATACAAATCCTGTTATTGCTATGCCACTGGTAGATGTAATTGCTACATCGACTATTTTTGTATCTTTATCATTATTATTATTCTGGTGTATTAGGGTACCTGTAATAAAGAAATAAAACCAAATTATATGAATACAAAAAATGCCAAATAAGTAATTAGATAAAAAGAACATAGCTAAAGCCCATAAAAATTAATCATACATATTTCACTGTAACCGTTCAGACCCCTCCTAAAACTTGAGAGCCACGATAGGAGCGAAGCGAGGCACTACGTGGTCTGCGTACACGAAGTACGTGTCTTGACTAGCAGGCGCTGCGCGGTCAGGCGAAGCCTGGCACTGCGTGGTCTGCGAAGCAGGCGCTGCGCGATCGCTACCTACCCCAACGGAAGCACTACTTCTGAGAGCTTGTCAGTATTGGGAGCACTCAAGCCTATAGAATCTGAGGGATGGGACTGACTGTATTGGGGAAGCAGAGAAGGTGGTAAAGTGTCCTCACGAGAGGCCCGAAAAGTGTCCTCACGAGAGGCCCGAACTGCCTCGGTCATGAATTCCAAGACATTGCGGTTCTGAGAACGCAGACTTGTCACCACCGTCAGCATTCGAGCCACAAAAACACTACCCGCCTCACGAAGAAGAGCCAAAGCTAGTGCGCCGCCACAGCAGAGCCGGACGAATTGCTCTCTCCGCAGCATTATTAGTCGGCTCTAACCCTGAACGGTTACGCGAACTGTGGTGCTATCTACTTGATATTTTGACTTATGACGATCATCTCGGCTAATGTAATGGGTATAGATATAATCCTGCCATGCCTGCTCAAAGCTCGGTAGCAGTTCCTCAAATTCTGACAAGGTTATCCCCGTCAGACTCCGAAAGACTCGGGGCTTGTTTTGCAGTTTGGCGTAAGACAACATATTCTGGACAACTGTAAGTATTAGTAGAGTGATTTTACCTCTCTGCCTACTTATTTCCAATAAAGTCTAATATTTTTGCAAATCTATTCAGCAAAATAATGAAAATACCCTCAATTTCACGCACCAATATATTTATATTAGAATCTATATTAGGATCTCTCACGCAGTATTCTGGTGAAAAACCCCTCGAATAATCAGGATCTGTTACGGGAAGTTTTTTCATGACAGCCATCATGTGTGTAGGTTTAATCGTACCGTTACGAATAGACTCTTCATCAAACTGGTGAATTCTATCAATAAAGTCAGTATCCCATTTTTTACTAGGATTAAAATTATGCCCAAAAGCACGATCAATAAAAACATCTATCACATTAGAAAATCCAATAAAAAGCTGAAAATGAAAGTTCTTAATTAGCAATGGTAAAATGTCTTGCGCTCTAATGCCTTCAAAACCCTTGGTTGAGCGGTGCCAGTTTTCATACATCAACTCAAATCTTTTATGCATATGATTATATTTATAGGTTTTCGGAAGTTCTTTCCAAAAATTATTTAAAGCATCCAGTGCTTCAGGCCATCGTTGATGACTATTCCGCCCTATTACATCGAATGTTATAAATGCTCCGTTTTTATGAAGTGATTTTTTAATTTCACTGAATACTCCTTCCAAATTTTGAATGTGGTGTAGGGAGTGATTGGCTATCACACTTGTATACTGCTTGTTGGCTTTCCATTTATTGAAGTCCAATTCAATAAATGACAGATTCTCTGTGACACTTTCTTGGACAGCCAAGTCATGACCACGTTTGAGCATATTTGGATTTAGTTCAAGGCATTCTATACAAAACTTTTGAAGACCTTTCTCCTTAAGCCGCTTTGCTATTCTGACTTCAGTATCACAATTTCCTGCTCCAATACTAATAAATATAGGTTCCTCTACCCCACAAGATAAAACACTATCAAACATATAATTGACAAAAAGATCATCAGGATGAGTAATACCGTATTCTTCAACCAATAGCTTTAGATGTTTATTAGACCAATAATGGAATATGTCAGGTAAATCATGAATATTGATATTGTCATTAAATATTTCTAGTTCTTGTCTTAACTTAGCTTCATTATCTATCATTATTTAATTCCTATTGTGTTATTTAATTATTTAATTTTGCCGCTTTTGACTGCACCCCTTAACAACAGATTGACTCCATTTACCAGCAGTGTAGCTGTTTTCCTTCATAGTGCGGAAAAAAAGGGGCAAAGCCCTCTTTTAATTATTACTTGAGTGTTTTTCTGCTTAGATCTTTTAAACTTATGGAAGGCCTATCCTCGCTGGCTAATAGATTACCATACAAAACTATATATGTCTCAATAACATATGTCTCAATAACTACATCTATCGGAGCTGAAGGTATGGGATTAACCCATAGTTATGATGTGGTCAGCACCCCGCGCTCTTTGCGACGGGGCTTCGTGCCTCAAAGCAATATCTAGCTGACCAGTCCAAGTCAACAAATTGACTACGTTATTTAAGTCACGACACCTTTAGGTGCTTGCCAGCCTTCTGCTCCTCGCGCGTTCCTTAGCTGACGAAACGTCAGCAGGGGTGGATAGGGGGGACTTTTCTAACTTGATACTTTGCTTCCCACATTTGATTGTGGTGTATTGAAGTCCCCCCATCCCCGCGCTCGTCTGTCGTTAACTATTAAACATCTGTACGAGAGGGAAGGAAGTGTAGTTAACCTAACAAGCCTAGATAACATTGACGAGGCAAACATCATCCATTAAGGAGAAAAGACGCAAAAATGTCTAATCAAGTATTCGTTCTAGATACCAACAAACAGCCATTAGAACCATGTTCACCGACCATAGCTAAAAAGCTACTCAAAGCGGGTAAAGCTGCGGTATTTAGACAATATCCATTCACCATCATCTTAAAGAAGGTAGTAGATAAACAGGAGCTTTTACCATGTCAATTAAAACTTGACCCAGGTTCTAAAACCACAGGTATAGCAATACTAGAAGGCAATAAGCTGATCTGGGCTGCTGAATTAACTCATCGTGGTCAACAGATAAAGAACGATCTAGAATCTCGACGTTCGCTAAGACGTGGACGCAGAGGTAGAAACACTAGATATCGTCAACCTAGATTCTTGAACAGAACTAGAGAGTCAGGATGGTTACCACCATCACTAGAGCATCGCGTTCTAACTACTATGACGTGGGTTAACAAACTGATTAAACTCTGTCCTATTAATACAATAGCTATGGAGCTAGTTAGGTTTGATACGCAGAAACTAGACTTACCTGAAATATCGGGTACTGAGTATCAGCAAGGAACACTCTACCAATACGAGATTAGAGAGTATTTGCTCTTAAAGTTTAATCGCACCTGTGCTTATTGTGGGGTTAAAGATGTCCCCTTAGAGGTTGAGCATATTCAAGCAAAATCTAAAGGTGGTTCTAATCGAGTATCTAACCTAACTATTGCTTGTGTGCCATGCAATCAAACTAAATCTAATTTAGATATTAAAGAGTTTCTTCGCGATAAACCATCACTTCTAAAACGAATACTTAGTCAAGCAAAAGCACCTCTTAAAGATGCCTCTGCGGTTAATTCTACTAGATGGAAATTATTTAATTTTCTCAAGGAAACTGGCTTACCTGTAACTACTGGAACAGGTGGTCAAACCAAATTTAATCGAACACAGCAAGGATTAGCTAAGACCCACTGGTTAGATGCTGCCTGTGTTGGGGATACACCAAAACTTGAGATTGTAACTAATCAACCATTGCTAATTAAGTGTAGTGGGCATGGTAAACGTCAAGTTATCCATGCCCACTACACTTAATTAGCAATGGTTGATTAGTTACAATCTCAAGTTTTGGTGTATCCCCAACACAGGCAGCATCTAACCAGTGGGTCTTAGCTAATCCTTGCTGTGTTCGATTA
>JASJEK010000405.1 GCA_030064915.1 Xenococcaceae cyanobacterium MO_234.B1 | reverse complement strand
GTACAGACTTCTAAAGCATCCAGAAAATAAGCAATAGCTTGTTCGATATTCTCTCCCCTATCTCCCTCTATCCGATTCAAGTAAGTAGCACCCAGATTATTTTTAGTCCTTGCCCAATCATGGGGTAAAGCTTCCCGAGTACAGACTTCTAAAGCATCCAGAAAATAAGCAATAGCTTGTTCGATATTCTCTCCCCTATCTCCCTCTATCCGCTCACTGTAAGCATTACCCAGGTTATCTTTAGTCATTGCCCATTTTTGGGGTAGAGCTTCCCGAGTGTAGACTTGTAAAACATCCTGGTAACAAGCAATAGCTTGTTCGATATTCTCTCCCCTATCTCTTTTTATCCGGTTCCAGTAAGCGTTTCCTAGATTATGTTTAGTATCTGCCCAATCTTGAGGGAAAGCATCCAGGGTGTAGACTTGTAAAGCATTTTGGTAACAAGTAATAGCTTGTTCGATATTCTCTCCCCTATCTCCCTCTATCCGGTCATTGTAAGCATTACCCAGATGGAGTTTAGTCATTGCCCAATCTAAGGGTAGAGCTTTCCTGGTGCGGACTTCTAAAGCATCTCGGAAAAAAGCAATAGCTTGTTCGATATTCTTTCCCCTATCTCCTTTTATCCGGTTCCAGTAAGCATTACCCAGATTATTTTTAGTTCCTGCCCAATCCTTGGGGAAATCTTCTCGGGTGTAGACTTGTAAAGCATCTTGGTAACAAGTAATAGCTTGTTCGATATTCTCTTTCCTATCTCCCTCTATCCGGTTCCAGTAAGCAATCCCCAGATTATTTTTAGTCCCTGCCCAATTTTGGGGGAAATCTTCCCGGTTGTAGACTGTTAACACTAGCTCATAACCAGTAACAGCAATCTCATAACCAATAACAGCAATCTCCAAGTTACTTAACCTGTTATCCAAGGAAAACTGTTGAATCAGGTTACTGAAATCAAAAATAACTGCCGCGAGCTCATTTGCTTGCTCTGGCTCGACTTTTGCTAGAGTCTCACTCCCCCAACCTTGCAACCCCCTTGCCAAGAATTCATCCAGTTTATCCAGGTTTCTTTGCAGCAGCGGGTACACCACGCTCGGATCGCCTCCGCTGTTATGAGTCGCCAGTAATACCTGCCTTAAGAAGTTGAAATATTCCTCTGGGGTAGCTGTGGGTGAGGGATTATCTGCTGCGACATTTCCCGATATTCCCAGTAACTCTGCTAAATGGCGCGCCAGATCGATTAAAAAATTAGCCCTATTGCGATCTCCTTCTTCTTCCAACGCCTCTGCTGCTTGTATCATCATCTGCACCAACCCTACATCTACCAATTCCCGATTGGCGTTTAAAACCTGCCATGCTTCCTCATCACTGGCACAATTCAACAGCTGAGCGATAATCCCCTGATAAACCAGTGCATCTGCCAAATACCACAAAAAATCAGCCCCTTCTTCGTCTCCCTTCTCCTCCAACCCCTCTGCTATCTTTTGCATTAACTGGATAAAATGAGCATCAAGCAATTCTGAATGCTCTTCCAACAGTTGCCACTCTTCTCCCTCGTTACAGTTAAGAAGTGCATTAATTAAATTCCGATAGGCTTTACGGCGTTTTTTATGCATAGGGCGATGCCTCTATCCGTTATCTTCATTATCATTTGACCTAAGAAGAATGAAGCTTTCCCTTTACATATATCAACCTATTCGCAAGGCACAAGGCATTTGTCCGATGCGATCGCCGACTCTGGTAATTGATTGAATTATTTGACGTAAATTTAACGTTATCTGCGAAAGTCCCTACCCCTCAAAACGAGTGAGCCGTCTAGGCGAACAAAGTTTAGGGTAGGGATGGACAGCGCGACGGACATCTCAAGCTTTGGAGCAAAGCTCCAAAGACGTGTCCTTCTCGACGGAGGAACGGAGTCGAGCAATCTAGGTTTATATTTTAGATACGAAAACTTCATATAGAAAAGCTTTGAGGTGTGATATAGTACTTTTGTTGCTTCTCAGCTAGGCAAATCTGTAAACACAATTTGCTGATTAGTTTCTCTGAAGTGTGCCAGGTGCAAGTCCATCGATCTCAGTCAGAGACAACCCTCTACGCCACTGGTAGCCAAGAGCAAAAATAAGTCTCCAAGCGTATGGTAGCCAAATAAAAAAACAATAATATGGGTCTGCGGAAGGCGGACTCCTGCCTGTGGAGGCTGTGTAAGACCGAAGTTGAGCTTGCTCGATGGAGGCAAGAGTCTGTGAGACGGGAAACTCCGAGGACGAATAAAACCGTCTCTGAGTTGAGCCGAGATTGGAAGCTCCAATCTCAGTGAAGCAGATTGGAGTACTTCACCTAATATCGAATACGAGGATCGACAAAAGCATTAATCACATCGATCGCGATACTAGCAAAAACGACGATAATTCCGAAGAAGACCATAATTCCCTGGACTGTGGGGTAGTCTCGCAGTGAAATCGCGTCATACAAACGATTTCCTAGACCTGGCCAAGAAAAGGTTACTTCGGTTAAGACTGCACCTCCTAATAATGCAGCAAAGGTAAGACCTAAGACGGTAATTACGGGAATTAAGGCATTTTTAAAAGCATGGGAGATTAAAATAGTTTTTTCGGGTATGCCTCTAGCTCTAGCTGCTTCTACATATTCTGCTTGTAGAGTTTGCTTGAGATTTACTCTGACAATGCGCTCAAAAATACCACTTAGCAAAATGCCGAGAGTCGTACAGGGCAAGGCTAGATAGTACAAAGCAGTAAATAAGAGTTGCCAATTTCCTGTTAACACACTGTCCAGGGTGTATAAACCAGTGATATGAGGTGGTGTGGCGAGATTTACAGGAAAGCGAGTACCAAGAGGAAACCAACCTAACTTAACGGCAAAAATTAACTGTAATACCATTCCCACCCAGAATAAAGGTAAAGAATAGGTAATAATGCCAAATAATCTCCCTCCAATATCAAAAATTGTCCCTGGATTGGAAGCTGCGATCGCACCAATACTAACTCCGACGCTCACAGCTACGATCATACTAAAGAAGGTTAGCTCTACAGTGGCAGGAAAGTAATCTTGAATCACATTCCACACTGATAACCCCCTACTGCTTAAGGAACTCCCCAAGTCAAGATGAAGCAAATCCCCCAAATAATTAAGATATTGTTGCCAAAGGGGTAAGTTTAAGCCCAATTGCTCTCTTAAGGCTGCCTTTGCTGCTTCAGGAGCGCGAGTTCCCAAAATTGCATCAGCAGGATCCCCAGGAGTAGCCCTTAAAAGTAGAAACACAATAGTTGCGATCGTCAATAGCATCAAAGGTGCTAATAACAAGCGAGCCAAGACATAGTATTGTAACGCTCTGGAACGAGACATGTTTAATTGATAATTGATAATTGATAATTGTATTACCTCACTCAACTAAGGTGTATCTCATTTAACCAACAATTGCTCTTACTCAAAAGAACGTTTTCCAATTCCTAATTCTTTTTTACTACGCTTAACTTGTTTCCATAACTGTTTAATTTGCTTATAAGCCTTTTGAGGCGGAATTTTACCGCCAGTTTCCAAATTACAGATATAGTTTATTTTTTGGGCAAACTCCTGTAGATTGGCATTGAAAACTAAGTTTTCAGGTTGCACCCTACCACGATAAGGACTTCGGGGGTAAAGAAAATTATTTTTATCATTTTTATCAGTACTGTAGTTCATTTTTTTTAATATGGAGATTTTTATCTAAGTAACTCAGTATTTTTTATTTAACGCCTACGTCTACTAGTAACATTTTAGCCGTTCCCTTAATTAATAGTTAACCTCTTCTTAATCTAATTGAGTCGGAGGTTATCTAGTAATTTCCCAAATATCAATTAAGTTATACTCGGTCAACATGGTGGAGGGAAATGGTTCGGAAACCGTAATATCCCCCACCATCAATCAATAGAAGAGTGTTCATACCTCTTGAACATTATTGTTCCTATTTTTTACTACCCAATTGGTACTGTTACTTATGCTATTAAACACAAAACTTTACGAAGGCAAAGCCAAAATTCTCTACCCGACAGAAGACTCTCAAGTATTACTGACAGTATATAAAGATGATGCTACCGCTTTTAATGCCCAAAAAAAAGGTCAAATTCAAGGAAAAGGAGCGATTAACTGCACTATTACCGCTGCTTTGTTACAAATGCTAGAAAAAGAGGCTATCCCCACCCATTATATTGATTGTCCTAGCCCCAATCAAATGCGAGTTAAAGCAGTTAAAATAATTCCCTTAGAAGTAGTGGTGAGAAATATCGCAGCAGGAAGCCTTTGTCGTCAAACAGGATTACCTGAAGGTCAAGTATTACCTAAACCTTTAGTAGAGTACTATCTCAAGAATGATGCTTTGGGAGACCCCTTACTTACACGCGATCGCCTGTTCTTATTAGACATAGTAACAGCAGAACAATTACAAATTTTAGAAGAGATGGCACTGAAAATTAATCACCATCTACAAGAATTTTTTACTCGCTGTAATATCACCCTAGTGGATTTTAAATTAGAGTTTGGTTTTGACTCTCAAAACAATATTTTGCTAGCAGATGAAATTAGTCCTGATACTTGTCGTCTCTGGGATAATACCGAAACCGATCCTGAAGCGAGGGTTATGGATAAAGACCGTTTTCGCAAAGATTTGGGCGATGTAGAATCAGCTTACCAAAGAGTCCAGCAAAGAGTCCTATCGGTCATTAATAGCTAGCTAAATCAGTGAACAAAAGACAGTGAAAGATTTCATGTGTATGATTTGGTGTGGAAAGCCCAAGGGAATTAAACCCAACCTTAAAACTGATAACTGATAACTGATTACTGGTAACTGATAACTGATTACGGATTACTGATTACTGAGAAACAGGAACATATATTGGTGTAATCAGTCTCTATTCCCTGATATGTAAAGGATATATAAAGAAACTTCAAGAACCTCCACTTGTGTAATCGCGAGGTGGAAGAGTGCAAGAATCAGCTTGCTATAACCCATGAAATTTCCTTGACGACTAAACTAAATACGAAAAAACTGTTACAGTATCAATTGCTTCATTTGGTGTGTGGAAGTGCTAGAAAAAAACAAAAACATAGGTTTATATTCCTTTTTAAAGATTCTAACTACATCTTTGCTATTTAGTGTAGGTCTATCTTGGAATGCCAAAGCTGAAGCTATTTCTTCATTACCAAATGAGGGACTAGTCAGATGGGATCAAGTAACGAAAATACAAAGTGATGATAAAAGCATTGAATTTAACCAAGTCCAAGCAGTCTTAGGGGGTGCTGCGTCTGCCGTTGCAGGACATACCTTGTACGCTCGCTCCCTTTACGGTCAGAGTAACTTGGACTCATCAAGCACCATCCCTTTGTTGGTGAAACAACCAAAGCCACAACCAGTAACACTACTTCCTCTTGAGGAAACAAGCTTCCTCAGCAGTAAGCAAAAGCCTCAAGTCTCACCTGAGAATCTAAATATCTTTACCAACTCCCAGCAGGTTCCTGAGGGGCTGTGTCTATCCTTGCAGGGAAGACCTTGTACGCCCCCTGCCATGATAGGCGGAGTACCTTCAACCGAATCAAGGGAAAATGCGCTCACGAAGTGGCGCGGGTACGCGCTCGCAGCTAGAACTCCTGATCTGGACGAAGTCGCAGCAGGCTTCGGAGGTGCTGCGTCTGCCGTTGCAGGGAAAACCTTGTCCCCTCGATCCCTTAATACTCAGAGTACCTTGGACTCATCAAGCACCATCCCTTTATTGGTGAAACAACCAAAGTCACAACCAGTAACACTACTGCCTCTTGGGGAAACAAGCTTCCTCAGCAGTAAGCAAAAGCCTCAAGTCTCACCTGAGAATCTAAATATCTTTACCAACTCCCAGCAGGTTCCTGAGGGGCTGTGTCTATCCTTGCAGGGAAGACCTTGTACGCC
>JASJEK010000117.1 GCA_030064915.1 Xenococcaceae cyanobacterium MO_234.B1 | reverse complement strand
CGCTCAGAATTTCGATTGCTTCTTCGACGCTCATTCCATTGATTTCCCAAAGCTGAATCCCCAGTGTTTGAGTTGTTGCTATGACTGAGAAATCCATCTCTTCCTGAAGCGCATTAATCTCAGCTGCTGTCATCTCCGTTTTGGGTTTAACAATCAGCTCACCGGGGACGAAGTCCATTTCTTCGGTTAACTCGCTGTTTCCAGTTTGGAGCTCCCGGGCTTCTGGGGCATCGATGTCTGCGTCAGAAGTGCCACCTGTCTGTCCAGTATTGTTAAGTCCCCAAAGTTCATTAAAACGCAGATCGTTGGGAAAAGTTTCAGTATAGGAACCAATAGAGTTGGGTTCAACATATTCAAACCGTGGATCGTCGCTCAGAATTTCGATTGCTTCTTCGACGCTCATTCCATTGATTTCCCAAAGCTGAATCCCCAGTGTTTGAGTTGTTGCTATGACTGAGACATCTAGCTCTTCCTGAAGCGCATTAATCTCAGCTGCTGTCATCCCATTTTTGAGTTTAACAATCAGCTCACCGGGGAGGAAGTCCATTTCTTCGGTTAACTCGCTAGGGTTAGTTAATAAATCATTGTTTTGTATGACCATATTTTTCACGTTTCAAGATTCTAGATAAGCTTAAATTTCCTAGGTAAGTAAGAGTGCTCTGAGTTTTGATACTTCCGAGACAGCAATCGCTCTTGTTTAGCTAGTGGGTCAATTGTCATATATTCGGTTATTTTAAAAAGACTGAATGGCTTATCTGGTAACTATTTCCCAGTTTTTGAAATCCCCATAACCGTGACAAATGACCCACTAGACTAAAACTCACCCACTTTCATCGGTTGGGTTCCCACCACCATTCCTTCTCTTTAAACGAAGATGAAGGAAGGATCGGTAACACTCAGGTCGGTCGAAACATCTTGCAAAGTTGCAATCACTTCCCCTCTGGCTGTCACTCCAGGATCGTAAATAAGAGCTGCATCTGTAGTTCCTGATTCGGAAGTAAAGAAGTCCAAGCTATAAAGTTCGGCTGAACCATTAAGTTGAATGAAATCCTGACGGTCATCAAAGTCAGTGATGAGAGCGAAGTCAGATTCACCCGCAGTTAGGGGGTCGCCGTCATCGTAGTAAACGCGATCTTCATCCCCAAGGACGAAGGTATCGCTAGATGCCCCACCGATTAAGGTATCAATCTCATCAGCCCCAAATTCTGATTCAGGGTCAGTAAGCTCAACCCCAATCAACTGGTCATTTCCAGCAGCACCATCAAGGGAGTCGTTGTCAAATCCACCTATGAGGGTATCTGCCTCAGTTCCCCCACTGAGACTGTCATCCCCACTATTGCCAAGGAGAAGATCTTCCCCCAGGCCACCAGCAACTAAGTCTTGACCTACTCCCCCCTCAACGGTGTCACTACCATCATCACCATTGAGACTGTCATCTCCTGCCTCACCAAAAATCAAATCTGTCTGAGAACCACCCTCTATCAAGTCATTGCCCTGGCCACCGAGAAGACTATCTTGCCCAGAACCACCATTGATGCTGTCATCTCCCGCCTCACCCAGGATGCGATCTGCCTCAGAACCACCCTCTATCGAATCATTACCTTCACCCCCGAGGATGTCATCACGACCATCATCTCCTGTAATGTTGTCATTTCCAGCATTACCAGAAATGTTGTCGTTGCCAGTCCCTCCCTCAACAGTATCATTTCCATCTCCGGCAGCGATCAGGTCCTCTCCGCTACCACCAAAGATTTGGTCATTGCCACCAAGCCCCTGGAGTAGATCGTTGCCGCCGCGACCGTCAATAAAATCATCTCCGTTGGCACCAGTCAGAATGTCATCGTTCTCGGTGCCGATGAGTTCCAGAGGAACAACACCGAACACCACATAACTCTGACCTGCACTGGAGTTGCCGTTGGGGTCAGCAAAGGGGGCACCGATAATCAGGTCATCAGCTCCATCCCTATTGATATCTCCTGCACCGCTGACGGAATTTCCTAAATCGTCAAAGTTATTTATGCCTGTGATGAGGAGGCCACTGCCATCGAAAGCAGCCAGATCCAGAATGGGATCAAATCCTCCACTGCTGCCGAATATAACATAGGCTTGGCCGGGTCCAGAGCTGTAGTAGTAACCACCAGAGCTATCTCCAGCATTTGGGGCACCGATAATCAGGTCATCAATGCCATCTCCGTTAATGTCTCCTGCACTACTAACAGAGCGACCTAAATTATCATAGTTATCAATACCTGTAATGACAAAGCCATTACTGCCGTCTCCCCCGTTGTCTGGCAATAGATCACCTAGCTCGAAGCTAGCATCGAAGCCTTCATCGCTGCCGAAGACTACATAGGCTTCCCCTTCACTACTGTAGTTGCTGCTAATGTCAGCATACGGTGCGCCGATAATCAGGTCTGAGATGCCATCTCCGTTGATATCCCCTGCATTGCTGACGGAGCGACCGGAGTTGTCATAGTTATTAATACCTGTAATGACAAAGCCATTGCTGCCATCTAGGTCGGCCAACTCAAAGCTAGCATCGAAGCCTTCATCGCTGCCAAACACTACGTAGCTTTGACCTTGGCTGCCATAGGTATCAGCATCAGCATAAGGTGCACCGATAATCACGTCATCAATGCCATCTCCGTTAATATCTCCTGCATTGCTGACGGAGCGACCGGAGTTGTCAAAGTTATCAATACCGTTGATAGCAAAGCCGTTGGTGCCATCTAGGTCGGCTAACTCAAAGCTAGCATCGAAGCCTTCATCGCTGCCAAACACTACGTAGCTTTGACCTTGGCTGCCATAGGTATCAGCGTCAGCAAAGGGTGCGCCGATAATCACGTCATCAATGCCATCTCCGTTGATATCTCCTGCATTGCTGACGGAGTAGCCTGAGTCGTCAAAGCGATCCACTCCGTTGATAGCAAAGCCATTTTCACCATTAAGTTCAGACAGGTTAATTTCTGTAAAAGCCATACTCTTAGTTCCTCCATGAATTATGAATAATTAGGTTTTAATAGCATTCGGCTCAAAATTTGCTCCAATCGTTATAACGCGACGAATTTCATCCGTTTTGAATCCAATTGCCATTGGACGCCGCACTCCTGGTAACACTGCCACGTCATACAACTCCTCCACCACGCCCTCAATTCGCAGGGAGTGTACAATGTCCCCCGTGCGCAGGTCGATCACCAGCAACCCGCAACGGGGGTTAACATTCTTGGCTTGTAACGTCTCATTGAAAGGCAAGCCAGAAAATGTCTTATTCTCTCGGGGCTTAGATAGCCCCACAATGGCAAAGTCACCCTGGAAAGCTAGTCCGCGTAAATAGCCAGGGCAAAATGCAACTGGCTCAAACACTCCCCGCTCGAGGTCAGCATAGCCAAACTCCCCTGTACCGGAGTTGAGCAGCCACAACTTGTCCCGATACCAGCGAGGGGAGTGAGGCATTGACAGTCCAGTGAGAATCACCTCATTGCTGTTGAGATCTATGACACAACCTCCATCTTGTCGGTTGTCTCGCCAACCCTCTGCTACATCACTCTGGCTCACGGCAGTGACATATCGGGGTTGTCCGTCTCGCAGACCCAAACCATTCAAGTGACAGCGATCCTCGGCAGCCAGTCGCGAAATAAACGGAGGTTGCCAAAGGGGAACAAAACTGTGCCGAACACTGATGGTAGCAAGACAGCTAAACAGAGTGTTAACGAAGACCACTTGCTCCCCCAAACCTCCAATTAGAGAGGGAGTTGACTGTTTTCCCCTCCAGATTTGGGTAGCTAGGGGGGCTTTTGTCACTACAACATCATGAATATCTAAATCCCCCGTGACATAACCTACTTGAGGCACATAGAGACAGTCGTAGTCATTGTGGGTTTGTCCAGGTTCCAAGGCATTTTCAAACCGCCAGAGCTGATAGAGAGAACTCATATAGAAGATGGAACCCTCTCCATACAAACCCATACAGCGATTAAACGTGCGCTCGAAGACCGACAGTTGCCCGTTGGGCTGCAAGCCAATGAAGAAGACCTTGCCTGCCTGATAGGTCGTAAAGGCTAGGCTGAGATTTTGCTCATACAGCCAGGCGGTAAATTGCCTCGAGCCGTTAATTTCCAGGGATGGTGTCGGTGGGGCACTGAGTTGATTAACAGTCATCATTTATCACTTATCAAACTAAATTAGTCCTTACTCCCTGCCGTGGTTGTACATAGTCATTCTGAACTCTGAACTCATTTGACTTTAACGATCAGTTGATTAGGGGCGTAATCCTCTGCTGTTTCTGTCTGCAAGTCGCTCTGATAGACTTCGTTAGTAGCACTGTCAGTGGTGTCAAATAAAGCCATAAAATTCTCCTTAATTCTTTTGCTACCACAGCTTAGGCAGCAGTTGATATCTCTCTCGCTAATAGGGGAGTAATTTCCCTACCTTAATGATCTGTTGGCCGACTTGCAGCTCTGTAGGAGGACTTTCCAGCACTTGCGCACTGCGTTCAGTCCGGTTGCTGCTGTAGAGGTTGGAACCCGAATCTATTTTTTTTATTAACCTCCTTAGCATTCAGGTCGTAGTCAACTCCGAACTTGAGATTGAGGATGACCGCCTCTCTACCCAGCTCGGAATAGGTCTGCTATGATGCTGCTACTACGCTTGAATCTTCTGAAACCATGGGCTTGACTCCTCACAAATCTTGATAGGTAATCAGTTATCAGTTATCAGTTTTTGGATTAATAGGATTTTGGATTACTTTTGACAAGTAACGAGTGACTTTAGGGAAAAGTTTTAACTAGGAAAGGGAATATCGAGAGACATAATATCTTCCCGATTAATTGAGCAAGAGTACAAACTACAATTTGCGATAATTAATCCAATACTTGAGCTTGCGGAAGCATCTTATGAAGTAAATTCAATTTATAATGGCGATGAGATTATATAGTTAATCCGAGCTGCTTGTCAAGATTGAGCTGCCAGGACCAACCCATCTAATTTTTCAAAGTCAGACACACAAAGAATTTTAAGAGTTAAGAATTGAAAATTTTTAAGACCATCTTTCGCAATTAAAAATGTAATATAAAAACGATCCAGAGGCAGCTATCAAATTCGCTGCCTCTCACGAAAAAGTTATCTTTAAGCCAGTCTATGGCGGAGCTCATGCAAGACTGCTAGAAAAAGAGCATTTACAACCTGAACGTTTACATTTGGTCTTGAAAATTTCCCCGATCACACTACAAGAGTATATTCCTGGAACCAATATTCGTTCCTACGTCATTGGACAGTCTGTTTACTCGGCAGAAATCCGCACTCAGTCGTTAGATTTTCGTGAAGATCCCAAAGCTCAATTAATTCCTCGTAAATTACCCGATGTATTACAAGCTCAGTGTTACCAGATTGCCCGAGCACTCTGGCTAGAGTGGACAGCAATTGATTGGCGTTTGACACCAGAAGGAAAATACATTTTTCTAGAAGCTAATCCCAGCCCCATGTTTATCCATTTTGAGCGGCAAACAAATTTGCCCATTACCAAAGAACTAGTGAGTCTATTAATTCATTAAGTAAAAAACTCACGTCGCTGCTGCCTTGGCAAGAATTTGAATAGGATAGGAGTTAGCTACTAGCTTTGCTGCCTCCTTTTCAACCTGAGTCTCTGATTCAAAGGGAGACTTTGGGGCGCACTCATCAAATTCGATCAGGGTTTTGATGCGCTGGTAAGTCTGAAAAGCCACTGTGGGAAAAAACGAGAACTTGCCTGGCAGCACACACAAGTAATTGCTGTTTGGATCTGACTCAATCCAATAGCTGTAGCGTCGTTTCTGCTCCTCTTCACTAATAAACTCAGTTTTTATGCACTCGTAGCTGAAAAGTTGGCGGCTGTAAAGCTTGTCTTTGCCAAAATACCGCTGGGCTGACTCCAGAATCGGTTCAATATCGACGTCATTCCTCGGAGCGTCGTTAGCATATCCAGAATCAGCCAACATAGAGTAAACAAAGTTCTCTCCTCCAACCTCGCGGTGCTGGACGAAGTGATTGAAGTGAAATCTGTTCTTGGTGGACATACGCACGAAATTGGTGTCGATAAGGGCAGGCTCTGCTACCACCATCGCACTGCGACTTCGCTTGAGTCTGGCACGCACTTGCAGCTCGGATAGAAACGGTTCAAAACCTTCTCCCACCGAGAAGATGAATAAGTTTGCTTTTAGTCGCTTGGGAAAACCTTGCTGGGTCTGACATAACAGACTCTTGATTTGGATAGGGCCATATCGATCGATGAGCAGTTTATCAATAGTAACCCCAGTCTCAAATGTTACACCTTGGGCGAGGGCACTGGCAACTAGGTCTCTCATGATAGCACTAGTATTCATGGAGCAATCCAATGTCCTGAGAATTTCGTAGTTGGATGGCTCCATGTCATAAGAGGCATCGAATCGTTGGCAAAGGTTACGCACAGTTTCTGTTGAGTCACGCAAAGAACAGTCCAAATCCTCATGAGCTTCAACTTGGGCATAGGTTGGTGCTTGACAATTGCCTTCTCTCAGCCAGTTGTGTTGCTGACCGTATGCTACTTCGAGCCTCCCTAATACTCGGTTACGTTGTAGCTCCAGATACACCGAGTCGCTCTTAAGATCGGATAGTCTGCTCTCTGGAGAATCTGTCTGCGGATGAATTAAGTACACAGGGCTGTCGTTAAACCATCCCTTGGGCTGAGGGATTACGGCGGGTCTGAAAAGAGCGGGTTTTGTCTCTTTCAGGGAGACATTACAGCGTTCTGGAAAATAGGGCGCGTACAGATTGACGAGATCCTCCACCCCATTGACACAGTTGATAAAGGTCTGTGCGTCGTCCTGTCCTGAGTAGAGGGCTCCAGTATGAAACCAGCCCTCAAGTTTACCGGAAGCACCTGTTCCCAGATGGTTTGCACGCTCCAAAACCTTGATCGAAAGACGGCTGTGACGGGCGAGATATTCGGCAATTGCGATTCCCGCGATACCGCCTCCGACTACAATGACATCAGTGTACTCTATTTGGGAAGCCTGGATTTCTGACATATACTCACACCAATTCTATTTAATCCTGTTAAACATAGTCAGCTTTTGGGGAAAGGTTAACGACGTGAGTTCGGAGTGACCTGCGGTATCCCGCTGCGCGTACAGAGTGCCCTTCGGGATCCCGCTGCGCGTACGGAATTCGGAGTTATGATTTTTTAAACGAAAGAATCAGGGTTTCAAGGATATCTAACCATCATCCAAACTCGAAAAATTGCATTTTTTTGACGAGCGACCCTGGCGATTTTTAATCGCCTAAGGAACGCGCGAGTTGGCTTCGTCGAACTCACGTTTAACGGTTAAAAGGAAATAGTTATATAGCGACTTTTTCTCTTTCCCCTTTCCCGTTTCCCCTTTCTCCCGTCTAAGCATTTTTGAGACTCCCTTGGATAAATCACAAGGGATTCCAGTTCTTGAGTTTATCGCAAACGGGACGGGGCTTTTAAAGTGCGGAACTAAATTCCGCACACAGCCCCTCATAAATCCACGTTTGCTTAAACCCTTACCTGGTTAAGGGGTGTCCCATTCACCCCACTCTCCTGAACGAATGCACCCATTACAGATGCATTTTTCTCAAGCTCAAGAGAGCATGATAAGCCTAACCATTTACCGATATTTTGACCGCGGAATGCGGTCAGCGCAGGCACCGTCGTTTTACGGCGGTGTAACGCTGACTTGCTCCCCAATCAGCGTGATACCTAGCTTTACACCGTTTACACTTATAGCTGTGCTTATTTCTATTATTAATAGAACCACAGTTACAACAGCTTTTACTAGTGTATGGTGCTGGCACTTTCTCAACTGGAATTCCAGCTAATTGTGCTTTATACAAAATGAAATTTTCGAGTTGGAAGTAACACCAAAAATCACGGTTTTGACCAGCATCTGACTTATTTTTCTTTCTTTGTTGGGAGGTTTTTCTAATATTAGATAAATCTTCCAATCGAATACCAAAATCAAAATCAACAGCTAGTTGTACTAACTGCTTGCTAATCACATGATTGATATGGGTAATGGTTCGACGCTCTTTGGACTCTAATCTTTTTAAGCTTTTAAGCTTTTTAGCTTTCTGTAATGACTTTCTTTGCTTTTGATATTTTCGTCTGATTTGACGAATATTAGCAAAAGTCCAAAACTTAGCCATTCCATCGGGTAAACTGGCAACACACAAATGGTTTTGTCCTCTATCTGCACCAATCCATTGATTAACTTTTTTAGCGTCGGGAACATCCATCGACACTGAAAGTAAGCAATACCAAATTCCTTTCTTAGACTTCCGTAACTTAAGTGAGCCTTGTTTGGCTTCTCTGGCAATTACTTTATCTAGGATTTCTTGGTGACTTGCTTGATGTATTTCTAGAGGAATTCTTTTTTTTCTCCCACGATAAAGACTAAAACTCAAAGAATAAGTTTCTCCAGTTTTAATAATTTTCCATCCTTGATTGTTTACTTCCAATGGCAATCTCCTAAAGCGTTTTACCTTAGTCGCAGCATTGGAATTGCGGATTGTTTGGTTAATCCACATTGAGCCTATTTCGATATGCCTAAAGTCTTTGGAAGTGTACTTACTTCTTTCCTCTTTGGGCATTTCTAATAAGCTATTGGCTACATCAGTATTTAAAGTTGTAAGTCGTTCAAACTCAATTGCTTTGCACCGATTTAGCTTCAAAAATGGAAGTTTTAAAGTGAGAGAAGTTGTTCCCATAAAAACATCCTACAATGCCTTGTAGAATAAATCAAGAAGAGATACACGGGCTGGAAGGAGGCTTAAATAGACCTTGGTAATGCTACTCAAATTAAAGAGTTTTGGTTTCAAGCCTCCTTCCAGAAAATCCCTTACTTGTTTTCATGAGGGGCTGACACTTGGGGAAACCCCAAGTGCTTGAACGCCCCGTCCTAGGGTTACAAACCCTAGGCTCTCAACTGCTAGAATTTCTGTAGCAATACTTTAAAGAAATGGTATCACCGAGGCGATAGGGCAAAATCAATTTGTATACAAATGTCGAGTTAAAGCTTCTCCCACACGCTGGGCTTCAGCTTCTGTCATGCCTGAGGTGAGAGGGGGACAGATGTGATTTGGGCACCATTGTTCGGCACTAGGAAAGCTCTGACCTGGGCAAATACCAGCAAAAACGGGCTGTTGGTGACAGGGAATTTCGTACACCGTCCCACCTAGAAAGATGCCCTCTTGGGCTAATGCCGTTTTAACTTCCTTCACTGTTTTCCCTGCTGGCAGATGCACAATAAGCTTGTATTGGCTGGCAACGTCCATGTGGTCAGTAGAAACAAATTTTATGCCTGCCTCTCTCAGCAGTGCGCTAATTAACTCGTAGGCTCGCTGCCGTCTTTTTAACATATCTGGCAGTTTCTTTAACTGAATCCGACCAAACAGCGCGTTAATCTCCGTAATTCGGGTACTATTTCCAAAATCTGTATGCAGACCGCCATAATCCATACCGCGCTTGCCCTGGTTTCTGAGCGATCGCGCTATGTAGTCGTCTTCCTCGTCGTTTACTGTTACCATCCCTCCCTCGAAAGTTGTCATAACTTTGGTAGGGAAGAAGGAAAAAGCAGCACCGTCGCCAAGGTTTCCCGCACTCACACCCTTGATCCGACTGCCGTGGGCGTGGGCAGTGTCTTCCAGTACGAACAGACCTCGCTGGTGGCAGTACTCAACCACTTGGGGAAACTCTGGAGAGATTACGCCCCCAATGTGAACCCACAAAACTCCTGAAATCGTTGTATCTTGGCTACTAGATCCACCTTCTACTGCCTTTTGCACCATCTCCAGGGAAGGGGCAAATGTACCTTCGTCCATATCCAGGTATTGAACTTGTCCCCCCGCACGAATTACTGCTGCAACAGTAGCGAAGTTGGTATTTGTCGGAACCAGCACAGTTGTCCCCTCGACCTTTCTCAACCGCAGCAGGATCTCTAGTCCCGATGAACCACTATTAACTGCGATCGCGTACCGAGTACCGACATATTCGGCGAATGCTTTTTCAAATTCTGCTGTGTGCTTGCCCAGAATCAGAGTGCCAGACCTCAGGATCTTTTCTGATTCAGATAAGAAGTATTCAATCTCATCATCTGTAATGTCGAAATAAAAGGGTTTAATCTGATGCACTGTCATGTTTTTCAAGATATTAGATGAGGGCTCATTTCACTGTTTACTGGTTACAGAACCAAGGGGAACCATTTTTCCGTGGCTTGTCAGTTTGAACTCGACGCCGCGCCACACTACTGTACGCTGTGTAAATGCTAGGAGCCAAAAGATGAGACCGACAATGTCCCGCAAGGGTAGCAAGTAGAGACTTCTAAGACCCTCAGCATCCCGCAGTCCCAGAGATGTTATCCCAGCCGTCAGCAGTCGAACAGCGATCGCACATACCAGGACTGACAGCCCCAAGGGGTCGCCTACTCGTACCATAGCGAATAAGAGGGCAAAAGGCACTGCTCGAATCAAGATCGTTGCGATAAACGCTCCTGGTCTTGCCAGATAAGTATTCTGCTCCCAATACACTTGATGGTTCCACCACTGACGCCAATCTTCCAAGTCTACCACAGCATCAATCACGTAAGGTAAAATGACCATCTTCTTTCCAGAAGTCCAAACCCGTCGCCCTAGTTCATAGTCCTCGACGAGATAATCAGCCAAACTCTCTAACCCCCCAAGTTCTTGCAGAGTCGATTTCCTGATTGCTATGGAGGGTCCCAAGCAAGCATTAGATGCTCCTGTAACCTGCGCAAAAATGACGCTAGGAATAAAGTCCTCATTTATGGTCAACAGTTCCATCTTCTCGAACCATCGCTCGGCACGGGTTAACTTAAAGAGAGTACACACACATCCCACATCGGGATTAGATAGAGGAGCCACGAGACTTTCGAGATAGTCTGGTCGCAGATGGGTGTCACTGTCGCTGATGATGATGATGTCATGACGCGCCTCTTCAATGGCACCGAGCAGGTTGTTGACCTTACCGTTCGCTCCAGCTTGAACTGTGCTAATGACCACGGAAATGCGCTCTGAGCCGAGTTCCTTTTGGATTTCCTGAAGAATAGGAAGGGCAGGATCTTTAGTATCCTGAACCGAGTATACGACCTGATACTTAGGGTAATCTTGAATTCCAATGGTCCGCAAGTTTGACTTGAGATCCTTTTCAAGACCTTTTACTGGCTTGAGTACGGTTACCGGGGGGGTGAATCCGTCGGAAGCCTTTAAGTCCGACCTTGAGCTTGTGAAGAAGCGGATAATGGTCCAGACACTGAGGATTGAATACACAGACCCGCTAATAACAGGTACTAAGCAAATAATTGAGAAGATGTCGGCTGGACTAGGCACTGATTATTTCTTACCTCAACTTGTTGTAGTTACCTACTTTCGCAGAAATTATCCCAGAAATCAAACTTCTGGGCTGAACTAATTAGGACTTGCTGAAAAAGTGATTTTGTTGGCGAAAGCAATCGTTTTGTTTACTTTACAAAAGCCATACAAACTGGGGGACGAATTCCTGACAGCCTAGTAAACTCAAGTAAACTAAAGGTGGGGTCAAACAGAAGCGATCGTTTCGACTTCCTTGTCTTACGAGGTAAGTACATACCTTTCTCAGGAGAAATCTGCCAGTTCTCCCGAAGGCGATCTCCTTTTAATTGATTATCTAGAGCGATCGCGCAGCGCCAGGCGAAGCCTGACCGCCTGCTTAATGAGCTGTTCGCGCCTGAGGTAAAGTCAGACTGATCAGTTGCTTGGCTAGTTTGGGATGAAGACGAATGTGTTCTAAAGGATTGGCCATCAATAATCGAATCGTTATATCTTTGTCATTTTTCTATCTTTTTCCCACAAATTTAATTTTCGGACAAGTGTTTTGTTCACATTTTCTTAAATAATTTTATGCAGATTTTACATCAGCTCCGTATTATCTCTATCAGCTAAAAGCTAAGAATAATACAAGAAAAATAGTTAGTTTACTGGATGTATTCAAGGGAAGAGACGTTATATTATTAAGCCTGATATTATTAAGCTTGAAACCATCAACACCCCAGTTATTAGAAACTAATTTTTCCAATCTTTGATATGACAATTAAGTATTTCGGCAGCATCCATAACTATCTCGTAGCGGTTTATTACACTCCTACTTTAGGTTGGCGATATAGTATTCTGCTCCATGACGGTAGCTTGTTTCAACCTTACGACTTGTATCAAACTGGGGAAGAGGCTTATGAAGTAGCCAAAAGTATTATTTACTTGGTTATGTGTGATGATGTTGCCCAAGAAAGCATCTCATCAGATTGATAGATTTTGATAGATTGATGGAAAACAGGTGAGAGGGAGAAGAAGGTTTCCCTTACAAATAACCTTACTAGTTATCTGTAATCTAGTTATCTGTAATAGTATTTCCTCTATCCCTATACCTCTTTTAATCTCTACAAGGGTCGATAGACACGATAGTTGATATTGGGGAAGATATTATCAATTTTCTCTACCTTCTCTAACCAACCAGAATCTATTTTTCCGATTAAGATATCCTCGTATAGCTTATTGAATCTCAGTAAATGCGATCGGGTTCTTCTCACTGCATAAGGTACCATGGTGCCAGTACGCATGATGAACGCCCAATCAGAAGACTGTGCCAGTAACAATTCTCTGGCAGCTTGATTCAAAGCTTTCCATTCCAATTCATCTGCTGGTTCTCGTGAACCCAACTGAATCATTCTTTCTGCTGCTTTATGTAGATGAGGATAAATCCAAGCATTGGTTTCATTCAACCAATATTCATGGAAACCTTTATAACCCCAACTAGATTGAGAAGGACGACATACCTGTTGAGTAGGATTTCCTCTCAAGTAATCAGAAAGGTGAGTCATATCATAAGTATTTTGGTCATACCAACTCTTGCGGAAGAGAAAATCAATAAACCAAGGCCCCTCATACCACCAGTGACCAAATAATTCAGCATCGTAGGGAGAAACCACAATAGGAGGACGATGCATAAATCCAGCTAAATTCTGAACCTGCTGACCTCGATTGTACATAAAGTTCCCCGCGTGTTCTGCTGCTTTTTCTCTCGCCCAATAGGGGTCATAAAGAGCTTTTTCGGATAATCCTCCGTCCCTAGCAGTAATCTTGTGATACTTGATACCTGTATTTTTTCTTTGACCATTGGGCATAATATAGGGCTTAATATACTCGTATTCTGCTTCCCAACCCAAATCTTTGTAAAATTCCCGATATTCTGGATCTCCAGGATACCCTACTTTAGAAGACCAGACTTGCTGAGAAGACTCGTGATCCCGACCAAAAGCAGCAACTCCTGTTTCGGTGAAAATTGGAGCATAGGCCCCAAAACGAGGACGAGGGCGAGCATATAAGATCCCATGACCATCAGTCATAAAATATCGCAGACCAGCATCTGCTAGCATCCTTTCTAATCCTTCATAGTAGGCACACTCAGGCAACCAAATTCCTTTGGGGGGACGACCAAAGTTTTCCTCATAATGTTCACAAGCTACCTGAATTTGCGCCCAGACAGCTTGGGGATACATTTTCATTAATGGTAAATAACCATGAGTTGCACCACAGGTAATAATATCGAGATTATTACTATCAAGAAATTGTTTAAAGGCTTTTACTAGGTCGCGATCGTAACTTTCCCAAGTCTGACGAATCTGACGGAATGAGTTCGCGTAGTACTCTGCAAGATAACGAATGTGACCATAGTGCTGGTTATGGTCAATTTCCTTTTCTATTAATTCCTGCAATAAAGCTAAATGCTCATCATAACGCTGCTGTAAGAGTGGGTCTCTTAACATCGACACCAAGGGCGGTGTCATGCTCATCGTCATTTTGAAGTCAACACCATCCCGCTTTAAGTTTTCAAAAACTTGCAGCAGAGGAACATAAGTTTCAGTAATTGCCTCAAATAACCACTCTTCCTCTAAGACATAGTCACTTTCTGGATGTCTTACAAATGGTAGGTGGGCATGAAGAACTAGGGCAAGATAACCAAGAGCCATAATATTATTTCCGCAACTTTATTATTAGGTTAATAGTTGAAGCAATCTGGGTAAATTTTATGATATCTTAAGATTATCTCCTAGAAAAGTTTAGTCAGAAACAATTGTCAGGATTAATATTTATTCCCGTTATTGAGCGATAAGTGATAGACACCTACGTCCCATTATGTAAATATAGTGAAGAAGTATGAACTTAAGATAATTTATTCTTACAGTAGGTTAATTTAATATCTAGTGTTGCAGTTGTATAACAAGAAAGAAGATTACTGGCAAGAAATTCCTGAAGGGAGTTCTCTCCAACTACTACTGTTTGTTAATGAACGCCATACATCCCAAGAGAATACGCGGCAGATCCGAGCATTTTTAGAAAACTTGAAAGCGACAAACAATTTTGAGTTAGATGTCATAGATATTGGTAAACAGCCTCATTTAGTAGAACATTTTAAACTTATAGCGACTCCTGCTCTCGTCAAGATATCTCCTAGCCCTCAGCAAACTCTAGCAGGAAGCAATCTAATTTCTCAGTTAGAGAAATGGTGGCCAAGATGGCAAGCATCCTTAGAAATCCAGCCTGAAAGCAATTCTCAGACCACACAAGAGCCAGAGCAATTATCCAAATCTTCCATAACTAATCCTGTAGGATATTCTGAGGAGTTAATTCGTCTATCCGATGAGATTTTTATTTTGCAGCGAGAAAAAGCGGAATTATCCGAACAATTAAGATTTAAAGAGCAAATTTTGGCAATGCTCGCCCACGATCTCCGTAATCCTCTGACCGCAGCCTCTCTGGCAATGGAAACTTTAGAATTGTCAGAAAACCAGGAAGATACAACTCAAAAAAAACAACTGAGAAGCCAACTGTATCAGCAGTCTCGTCGCCAGTTTGGGATTATGAAGCGCATGATTGTAGATTTGCTAGAAACTTCTCGCAGTGTTAGTGCCAAGCTAGAAGTCGAGCCTCGTAAATTGGATTTAAAAGATTTATGTCAAGATGTGAGCGCTCAAATGAGCAAACAACTGAAAGCAAAATCCCAAACTTTTAAGAAAGACATACCCCAAGATATCCCTTACGTTTATGCAGATGAAGAATTAGTCCGTCAGTTGCTAGTTAATCTTCTTGATAATGCCATTAAATATACTCCCGAAGGTGGTCAAATATCTTTGTCCGTCTTACATCGTACCAGTCAAAAAATACAAGTAAGTGTCTGTGATACAGGGCCTGGTATTCCCCCAGAAAAACAAGAACATATTTTTGAAGGACACTTTCGCTTAAAACGGGATGAAAAGCAAGAGGGATATGGTTTAGGGCTTTCTCTATGTCGCAAAATTACTCGCGCCCACTATGGTCAAATCTGGGTAGATAGTTCCCCAAATCGTGGTAGTTGTTTCCACTTTACTTTACCTGTTCATCGGTCATAAGTTGATCCCAGTAAATAAATAGGGCTGGCATCACCAGCCCCACTTAAAAACTCCTTATACAAAGTTCGTTGTTTGAAGGAAATTAAGTAGACAGAGCAAGGAAAGCATAGGAAGTAGGAGGGAGAGAAAAAACGGAAGTATTAAGTGTATCTTAGTTTTAAACCGCGTCCAGTTTGAAGCCAGTAGTTTTCATCTTGGAGTATCAAACCCTGTTGCTAGCTTACCTATTACCTATTACCTACCTCAACACGGTGGTTGGATATGCACAGGGTACAAAGCGCATCCGTGGAAAGGGGCTTCATTAGATAAGGTAGGTGAATCATCATTAGTCAACTCTGTTTTTAAGCCCCTTCCACCACCGTCAAAACTCCACTTCTCGAACTAGACGAGGTTTA
>JASJEK010000404.1 GCA_030064915.1 Xenococcaceae cyanobacterium MO_234.B1 | reverse complement strand
GGAGTTTTAGCAGCTAAAGTTTATCGAGACAGTAATCATTCCCTCAGAGTTTTGGATGGGTTTGCTGGTTGTGGTGTTCGTAGTTTGCGTTATTGGTTAGAAAGTAAGGCGGATTTTTTGTGGGTAAATGAGGGAAATCCAGATTTGAGTTCGGTTTTGGAAGCTAATTTACAAAGTGTAATCCCTGAAGCAAGTTATCGAGTGACTTATTTAGATGCTAATCGGGTTTTTTTTGACTGTTACAATCGCCGTGACTATTACGATTTGTTGACATACTCCCACCGCGCTTTGCGGGGGATTCTAACACCTCACGATGCTAGTTTTCTGCTTCGTTCCCCACCAACTAGAGCATCGTAACCGATACTCCCCGTCGCTCTGAGTCCACAGACATTTTCCAGCACGCTATGCCCTAGCGCACTTACCCCACGGTTTCTTATTTCCTGAGCTGATGCTACATCTCTTGTCGTGGTATATCCGCACTCAGAGCAATTGTGGATTCTAATCTCTAGCTCCTTTTTGCCCGTATGTGCGCCACAGTTAGGACAAGTTTGAGAAGTTCCGTTTTTATCTACCTTGGCAAAGTAGGTGTCAGTTTTCCAACAGACCCATTGCAAAATGTTCACAAACTGACCAAAACCAGCATCGGCTGAAGATTTAGAGAGCATTCCTCTTTGCCATGATACAAAGTTGATATCTTCAACAAATATCATGCCAGCATCTTTAACTAAATGATGGCTTAATTTAAAGTGCCAGTCTTTACGAGTATCGGATATACGCTGATGCAGCCTAGCTATTTTCTGGTTTAACTTCTGTCGATTATTCGAGCCTTTTTGCTTATTTCTCAGCCTACGGGACAGCAGCTCGCGCGTTCCCTTGCGTCTTACGCCGACGCGGGGTCGCTCGCCAATTTAAGCTTGTATTGTAGGGTCTTGAGAAACCTTGGTCGTTTAATCTCTTCGCCATCACTTGTTGCTACAAACTTGTCAAATCCTAAATCTAAACCTCTAGGATGTTCATGAGGTAAAGGGTTAGGAGCATTAACATCTAGCTGGAGTGACAGCATAATGAAATAACCAGATGCTTTTCTGACTATCCTCGCTTGCTTCGGGACAAATCCCTCAGGTATCGGGCGAGACATTCTCCATTTAACCTCTTTTAAGCCAGGAAGCTTAATTGATTTATCTGATATGGGACTTTTATTTAATTGAGGGAAAACAAATGACCTCATCCGATACTTATTTTTAAAGCGAGGCATTCCAAACCCTCTAGCTTTCATATCGTCCCAAGCTCGATCTAACGCTCTTAAAGTTTGTTGTAAAACTTGAGCATTAGCAGACTTGAGAAAGTCAACACGGCGATTAGAGATGCTTTCTGACCGAAAGCCTCTCTCGCCGTCATTATTTTTCTTGGCTTCAGTTAAATACTTAGCTTGTTTATGGTAATTGGGAAAAGGCTCGTCAACCGACATGATGTATTCACGTTTTATTGAGCAAGCATTAATTGGTGACTTACGGGACTTACACCAGTCTTTGCGATGCCTTAGGGCAAAGTTCCATACAGAGCAACATACATCAAGTGTATTCTCGATGTAAACAATTTGCTCTGTTGTTGGTTCTAGTTTGTACTCGTAGGTCAATGTCAGCATGGATATATTTTAGCCTACACGAACTAAAAATGTGTGTAGAAAGTGTAAAAAGGCTAAAATGAGGAGCGCGGGGAGGGGGGTTTTAGAAACAAATGAATCGACTGCAAGCGCAGAACTTAAAACTATTAAAAACCCCCCTTCCACCCCCGCGTCGGCGAAAGACGCAAGGGAACGCGCTCCGATATGTTTGTTTGTTGGTCAGAATTCACCTCACCGACAAGTCGGGAGTCCTCTTCTGACATTTAAGATAGACGTAGATTGTTTTGGTAAGGCTGCACCTTATTTAAGCACTATGATTTGGGCGACTAAAATCGGTGGCTTGATGTATCTTACTTGCACTGATGGAAGAAGTCTCACGGGACGGTTGCCTGAGAATAGTTTAAAAGCTTATGGTAGTTATGCTCGCTCCCATCCTGCTATTCAAGAACAAGCTTTGAGATTACTTATCGGTAGTGTACAGCAACAAGCTAGTAGTAAAGGTTTGGGAATTGAGCCAATATTTTCCTTGTGGTTCAATGCTACTTATCGGGTGATGTTGCGTTTAGTTGCTAGTTCCCAGTTAACGAGTCAGAATTACGGTTTTTTGGGTTTTTGTCATCGATGCGGTAATTATAAGACTGTTTCCTGGCGCAAATTAAGTCAAGCTGTTTGTGAATTTGATAATCAGCCTCTAACTTTAACTGGTGCGATGTGGTTAGGACAATTACATGATGTGGCTTATTTACACAAGATGGAACAAATAGCCCAACAATGGCAATGGGATAAGGTGGTAGGGTTGTTATCGGTGATGATAGGAGAAGCAGACTTTCCTCCCTATTTTTATACTCTTAGAGAGATTGGGAGCAGGGGGAAACTACCTATTCCCAAGCGATCGCATTTAATTGAGGCTTTACAGAATGCTGGCTATAGAGCAACTATAACTCATATTAATCCTGAAGCAATTAAGACTGATGCAGATATTCATACTTGTATTAAGTTTGCTAAAACATTGAACATTGAACATTGAACAATATCTACTGTAACTTCAGTTCGGGTTAAGACAATTTATACCAAATCCGTTTACCAAAACCCCCCATAAACATTTGTGGTAGAGACGTAGCATGCTACGTCTCTACAGGGTTTAACTGTTTTGTATATAGGGATGATATGTAATTCGGATTTCGTATTAGTGGGTAACTTTACGAAAGATTAGTATTTTCAGCCAAGGGAATAATCAGGGTTTCAGCTTATCCCGAATTCACTGTAGATTGATAACTGATTACTGATAACTGATTACTGTTAAAGACTTGGTAGTAAAGCGTCTCTTTGGGGTTGTAAAGCGCGATCAATATCGGGGGCGAAAACAGGGGAAGGATATAAAAAGTTAAACCAAGTTGCGATCGCAGAATTTTCTACTACTAAATAAAAATCTGAGGGAATACTACCATCAATATGACGATTAACTACCCCAAAACCTGCTCTCTCTCGGCGATAGGGAATTGCTGGTGCATTATATTTGAGCCATTGGGCAAAAGTCTGAGATTTTGCCATAGAAACTGTTAATTGTTTTAATAATTGCGGGTTAATTTCGCTTTTTGTGGCTTGTAACCAGGCTTGTTTTAAGAGTTGTTGCCGTTGTTCGGGATTAAACCAAGCGGAGAGTAAGGATTTAACGGCAGAGGATGATATTTTGTCTATTTGAGCTTTTAAAGTTGATTCTGAGTTTATATTAAGAGTTATTGATTGTAGTGCTGTTCTAGACTGTTCCCAATCCTGTTTTGCTGCTGTTAGATTACCTAGCCACCAATAGAAACTACCGCGACTGCCATGCCAAGTGGTATTATTAGGGTCTTGCTGTAAGAGTTGGTTATATTTAGTTTCGAGGCGATTAATTACTTGGGGATAGACTCTTTGTAATACAGGCGATCGCCAGGCGGGACTGGTAAGTAATAGGGGATTGCGTAAAATTTCTAAACTAAAAGCTTCTACTGCTAAATCAGTTTTTTGTTGCGCAAGGAGACTTATTCCTAAACCAAAAAATACCCCTCGTTTGGCTGGTAAGAGTTGAGCAGATTTTTTAAACTCTTGAGTGGCTGCTTGAGGATTAGTATTGAGTAACAACCATCCCAAATTACTGTGTCCAAACTCTCTGTAAGGAGAAACCGCAATTCCTTTTTTAAACCAGTCTATAGCTTGCTGTATTTGATCGGGGTTTTTATTTTGTGTGGCTAAATCTCCTAAATTCCAACCTACTTGATAGGGATAATAAGCTTCCCAAGGTGCTAACTGATTTGCCTTGGTTAATTTTGTCACAAAAGTATTAGTATCTTTTTGGGATAAGGCATTAAAACCTTGACTAGAAAGTTGCCAAGCACGATGCACAGGAATTAGCCAGATTAATAAGGCGACTGCAATACCTAAACCCCCCAAACTCAAGAATTTACTGGGTTTTTCTGGGATTAATTCGGCTTTTGGCGCGAAAATACTAGCTAAAACAGCAACAAATAGGGCTAAAGTCCCACTTATACCTACATTATCTAATTGATAATCCGTTAAGCTCATCACTCCGTAGCCCAGGAAGCTACTCAAGATACACCATACTAAAATGCGATCGATATAACTAAGGCTTATTTGTAGAGTTAATAATTTAGTTACCAGAACAACTAAAATTGCGATCGCAACTGCACTACAAACTACAGCTAATAATCCCATCTCCGCCCATAATTGTACTGGGGTGCTATGGAGTTGAAAGACTAATTCGGATTCTCTTCCAGCCCAGAAAGGACGATACTTTTGATACAGTAGAGGGACTCCTCCTAAACCCACACCAGTAAAAGGATGGTCTAGTCCCATATTCCAGCCTAAAACAGCATTAATAGTGCGATAGGCTAACTCTCCTTCTGCTTTCCCCTGAAATAATGCAGTCAAGAGACGCAACAAACGGTTATTTGCGATCGCTAAAACAACAACAGTTCCTATACTGCCAATTCCTCCTAAAATCAGCCATAAACGGGGTAAAGAGCTAAAAAATAAGAAAAATACTCCAGCAAAAATCACAGTAACACCTAATCCTAACCAACCGCCCCGAGAACTGGTAGTGTAGAGATCAATTAATCCTAAAACGAAACCTATAATCCACCACCAACGCCTTTTTCTTTGGGTATCAATTACAATTAAAACCAACAGCAAAGGTAAGCAAAGTAAGAGATATCCAGCAACATAATTCTGGTGTCCTATAGGCGACCAATTACGCAATTCTATAGTGGAAAAATCGAAAGCTTGATTAATACCCTTGGCTTTGAGTTTTGCTAAACGGTCTAATTCTGGTAAGAGAGTTTCTGTAATCCATAGGGTGAGACTAATAATAATAAAGCTAACATTGAGATAGCCTTGTTTAATTAGTAAATTTTTCCGCGATTGTGGTGTTTTTAAATAAGAATTAATTACATAAACTAGAGCCAGATAACAACAAGCAGAAGCTCCATACCAAATAGCTTGCTGAGGAAATTGGGCAAAAATACTAGATAAGATTACACTTAAAAATACTAAACTAATTAACCAATCTAAGTTATTGTCTAAAAGAGCTACTTTTCTTTGCCACAGTAAGATTAAGAGCCATATAATAGGTAGTAATATTCCAATTTGCCAGAGAGATACAAAGGGAAACAAAACCATTAAGCTGTGACTATCGGGAACTAAAGTAAAGAAGATATATAAGCAACCAGCAAAAAACCCTAGTATTTTTAGGACTGATAAAGTTGATTGTTGCTGGCTGATTGTTGCTGGCTGATTGTTCATTATTAATGGTTGATTGTTGCTGGCTGATT
>JASJEK010000403.1 GCA_030064915.1 Xenococcaceae cyanobacterium MO_234.B1 | reverse complement strand
GCCCGTAATATTTCCCGATAGTGATAACATTCATAATTTTGCTGCGCTCCTACTTTCGCCCAATATTTAACTCCTGGACAAGTATTTGATTCAATTTGTTTTTCGGCTTCTTTATAACCTAACAGTTTTAATCCTAGTCTAGCTTTACCTTTTTCTTCTGTTAAAAGTTGTATGGGATTGGTTGATTTTGCCCCCACAAAATTCTTGCCTACTTTGGGACACCAGACATATCTTGGGACGAGAAAATCTCTCAATCTGACTAATTGTTGCCTTACGGCATTAGTGGTAATATTTCCGGCTTGGAAACTAAATACCGCATCAAAATGTCCATCCAATTTATCTAAACTTACCCCTGTACAAATTACTGGCGAAGCTATCACTACCTTGATTTTGTCTGGTTCAATTTTTGGCTCTTGAGGTTCTTCTTTTTCTTTTTCTAAAAGACTTAATTGTTTAGGAGGGTTGGGAGTTTTAATTACTTCTACTAATGGTTCTCCTTTAACTAGTTTAGTTAATTGTTCTCCTGTTATGCCATAAGCTAGATGTGTTGGGTCTTTGACCGTTTCTCCATCTATCCTTAGTATCTCTGAATCTTTATAATACTTTCTGGCTCTTTTCTCTAAGTTTTTTGACCCATCGGCACTTTGATCTTTTTTGGCTGATGTTAACACCAGTAAATTTTCTCCCTTCTCCATTCTTTTCTTCAATTCGAGATTGATTTGTTTGGGTGATGGGTCATGATAAAAATCTAAATCTCCTTTGGGAGGCTCATACTTATTCACTAAAACGAATGTCTCGGCTTCTAATTCTTCTCTAGTTACTGACTCGTCTGAATATAACTGAATCAAGTCATAAATAAACTCTATTGATTCGGCATCTGCATCCGCATCTACTAACCTAATTGGTTTCTTATTTTTCCAGCAGTCTGCTAGTTTTTGCCCTAATGCAGCTATTATTTTAGCTCGATATTTCTGAATTTCTGTTGTGCCAAACACACAATGTCTCAATCCTTGGGTAAACTCGTCCAAAATAATAGCTGCATCTGTCCATTGTTGGGGGTGAAATGGTACTGAATTGTGGGGTGTCAGACTATCAAAACAGGTACTATATCCCAAGGCGTTCCTTTCCGTTTCTCTATCTGATTCTGTCCGATAGGGTATCTCCATTCCCTCGCTTTGCTCTTTGGCTAATCTCATTAACAGGGATACGTTAATCGTCGGTATTCCTAGGGAGCGATCGCTTGCTGTTAGGTAACACAACAACACCGTTTTTCCCGTTCCTTTGGGACTTTTAATCACTAATATCCGATAACCCTCTCTCCCTTTGACATCCTCTAATGACAAATACCTCTTATTTACTATTTTGATTTGCCCTGGTAAAACTTGGGAATTGGTAAATGTCTTATAATCCCTAGCATTCTCATAGCAGGAGCGGAGTATTTTCTGAACAAAACGTTCTCCATACCGCTTGAGGTTTTTATAAATAAAATCGTCTATTCCCTTTTCTGTCCCACTCCAAGTAATCCGCTTCACTCTGACTGCACCACTTTTCATCAATGCTTGCCCTAACTTCAGACTTTGAATGTTTACCGCCTTCTGTGTTGATGCTTTTGGGTCTTGGTCAAAGGAAATATAACATTCTCTCTTTTGCACTATTAACCTTAACCAAATATGCAGATTATTACTCCCCTTTACTGCTCTCCATGTGGTAATGGAAGTTAACGAGATCGCACAATATCCTTGAGAGAGCAAAGATAATCCCTTTTTCCCTCCTTCCGTTATGGTGAGAGGGATAGAAGGAGTCTCTATGACCATCTTCCAGAACCATCTGCACTCGGCTTCATCATCTACCCCTGTTAAGGACTCCATTGGGGCATATTTCTGGATCATGGCCAGGAAGTTAACCCCTGCCTTTCTACATATCTTTGAGGCGATTACGTAACTAACTCTGGGCAATATTGGATTCGGTTGTGAATTCTTTGGGGCATCGTATCTGATAGGTTTTCCATCTTTGCCAATTCTGGGATGATCCGCCTTAAATGTCCTTAACTCTGGCTCGGCTTCTAAATCTGTTAGATCATATCCCTCTATGCCCCATCCCCCTCTCAGTGGGTCTTTATACGCCTTCAGATACCCCTCCCTAATCCTTCCATCATTTCTCCTCGCTGAAGATGGTAAATTCTGGAAATACCACTCCGCAATTTCCTCTTCATTTAAGATCTTCTTGTTTAGCTTGATTAATGATGGTGCGATCGCACTCCCTACCCACTCTTCTACATTCAAAGATTTCTTCATCTTTCCTGTTTCCAATTTTTGGCACAGCAAAGCCTCTCCCTTCTCTTCCTCACGAATAGAAAAGGCTTTACCTTTTAATATCGATGTACTATATTGGGAATGAACTGCTACTGGAAAGGCTGAACTTTCTGGCTTTATGGTAGTAATGTACTACATAAGGGGATGTTTCTCCTGGTAGCAGAAGGTTCAACCTCTCAAGGACACTAACTAATCCTTCTTCCCTCTTAGATTTCTCCTATCGCAATCTGACTTGAATCTTTTGCAGAAACCCACGTTCTATCTGGTTCTGCTCTTTTTAGGATAGATTTAAACTGACAAAAAATAGCCCTTATACCAGTCTTAATAGCGCAATCTCTAATCCATTCAATAAAAATACTCATCAGAACCTCTGTAATTTTCGGTGCTTCTACGGTTTGATTTGCTGACGAAAAATGGTATTATGGGGAATACCACAATTTCTTTCTTTTTTTTTTCCTAACCTTTAGCTAGGGTTTTTGACTCAAGGAAGGTACAAGCTTCCTTTGTCTCTAGAAATTGACCGCAAAAACTTGTTTTTGCGTTATAAATTCCGCCAAAGCGACTGTCAAGATTCCCTTAAAATCTTCAGTCGCTTTGACTTTAGTTCAGATTCTATCGGACACTAAAGCTAAAGTCAAGTCTATTAATATAAGTTCATTGATAGAATAATTATTAATATAATTGTTATTGTATGATTGTTCTGGAGACTAGATGCCACACCAACTTACGAATCTGCTGAATCGAAGAAAAGAATTGGGTTTAACTCAAAGAAAAATTGCTGAAGCAATAGGGGTTACAGTACAAACGGTTTCTAATTGGGAAACGGGTTTGTATGAACCAAAACTTACTATCGGACAACTAGATAAACTCTGTCAGATACTAGAAGTAGATGTTAGAGAACTAAAAGAACTTTTTACCCTTTAACCAGAAAACCTCTTCTTTTAACTTCACCATCCGTGAGACTCATTCCATGACTAATACTAAAATTCAATATCTATATAGAAAAACCCTGGTTGTTGTACCAGGGTTTTGTGATTCTTAACAAAACATGAATGATTGGCTGGAAAATTACCGAGACATATTACCCTGGAGCGACTATCAAACTCAAGTTTTTGATAATTTAGAACTTGGTAAAAACTTACTCATCGAAGCTAGAGCAGGAAGCGGTAAAACAACTCTCCTAGAGGGCATCGTTGCTGCCTTGCTTAATCAAAACCCTCGCTACTCTCTCTTGCTTTTAGCCTTTAATCGTCACATTGCTGATGAATTGAAAAATAGACAGAGAATCCCCTCTAATTGTGAAGTCAGAACCTCTCACAGTCTAGGGTACAAATTACTCCGAAGACATTTACCATTCTTGGGAGAAACTAACAGTTTAAAGGTAGCTAGATTAGCTACTGAAGCAATCGCTCTTATGTCACAAGCTGAAAGCGATCTTCCCAAATTAATCTTAGAAGGGGATTACCTCGCCCGACAAAGAAAAACGGAATTTATCAGAAATCTACGGCGGTTGGTGGACTTGGCAAGAAATAACTTTGCCTCAGCGAATGAGGAATTAGACCAAATCCGAGAAAAATATGGTTTTAAGGGAATATCAGAACTGGATAGGTATTGGTTATACCGTTGTTTGCGGTGGATTTTGAAGAAAGATGAGCAACTAGCTCGCCTTGGGGAAATCGATTATGGCGATATGCTATATCTTCCTCACGTCTGGAACATTAAACCCCCCAGATATGATTTTGTCCTAGTCGATGAATTACAGGATGCCAACTTAGCCCAGATTAATCTCTACAAAAGTTTGGTAGATCGAGGTGCAACGTTTATCGGTGTCGGAGACAAGCACCAGTCAATTTACGGTTTTACAGGATCGGGCATTGATAGCTGGACAACCCTACAGTTTTTGATTAAGTGTCAGAAATATAGTCTCCCCATTTGTTACAGGTGCGGAAAAAAGATTCTAAAGCAAGCCAAGAAATTAGTTAACATTCAAGCTGCACCTTTGGCAATTGGGGGAGAAGTTAAAGAAATTGAGAGTGAACAAGTCAATAAATTAGTAAAGCCTGGTCATTTAATTTTAGCTCGCCTCAATGCTCCTTTGATTAGTCGCTGTCTCTCTCTGATAATTCAGGGGAAAAGAGCTAAAGTAAGAGGAAAAAATGTAGCTAAATATTTTCTAGAATTCATTGATAGGTTCGTTGATTTTCCTTCGGATTTTCCGACTATTTGGTATGCTCGCATTAGCAAATATTCAATGAGTCGTATTCAGTTTTTAAAGGAAAATGGAGCAGAGTTAGAAGCCAGAGATTTCAGTGATATTTATGAATCCTTAGACTTTTTATATCGGGCTTTCGTGTTAGAAGAATGTATCTATGACCTAGAAAAATTTAAAGCTAAAATTCTGAATTTATTTGACGATAATGATAAAAATTGTGTCATTTTATCTACTATCCATCGAGCCAAAGGCGATGAATCTAATACTGTCTATATTTTAGATTCTGGGAAACTGCCCTACAGTGGAAAAAATTCTAATGAAGCTCAACAGGAACAAGAAAAGAACCTGGTTTATGTCGCTATCACTAGAGCTAAAAAGACTCTTTATTTTGTTGATGGTCAACCTAATATTTAAGGCGCTCGCTCCTGCGAAGCGGCTCGGAGCGCAGTGGCGCGCCAAGCGCGGTCTCGCTCTCGGCGAGGCGCTTGGCGATCGCTTTCTAATCCGCCGACAATTCAGAATTCACAATGGATTCTGTTACTGGGACAAAGCGGGTTTTTACATTATTACCATGATCTATAACTATGGTGTTTCCATATCCTTTTACCCATCTACTGGCAATAATCACTCCCCCATCTGCTGATTGAATTGGAGTGTTTGATGGCGTAGCCAGATCTACCGCAGGATGATAAGCACTACAACCGCTACAAGGAGGTGGTCTATGACCAAAACCACTGGTAACTCTATAACCTGGTGCGGGATTAACTAGAGTTCCTGTTGCGATACCACTTCCCATTGGAGTATTACACTCTATTTCTCTACACCTATTTCGATAGTCGCGGTTTTCTGGCTCGATTTGGTCTTTAATCTCCTCAATAATATCGGGAGCAGAAGCGCGAGAAAAAACCACCATCAAGCCTCCTTCTTGGACTTTCCAGGGAGTA
>JASJEK010000402.1 GCA_030064915.1 Xenococcaceae cyanobacterium MO_234.B1 | reverse complement strand
AGTAGTAGCCAAGACCCAGTAAATCCCATAATGACGGGCTTCTGATGCCATTAAACTACGATAAAATTTAGCTAGCTCCCGATCGGGACAATGTTCCCCTAATAAGCCCAGTCTTTCGTGGGAACGAGCCTCGATTAAGGCAGAGACCAACAAAGAATCTAGCAGTCTGTCTGGCTCTTGATGACGAATTTGGGCTTTGAGTTTAGCTCCATAAGGAGGAGAATTAAGGGGTGCTAGAGGAATTCCCCTTCTCTCTAACCACTGATTGACTTGTTCAAAATGTTCTAATTCTTCTTTGGCGATCGCTGTTAACTTACGAACTAAACTAGTATAAGAAGGATAGCGAAACATCAGATTAATAGCTACCCCTGCTGCTTTGCGTTCGCAATGGGAATGGTCTAAAAGTATTGTATCTAAATTATTGAGTGCTTGTTCTAGCCATAAATGGTTAGTAGGTTGTTGCAAAATCTTAATCGTAATACCAGTAGAAGAAGACACTATTTGATTACTCTCAACTGCGGTTATCAAGTCGAAGGTCCTCCGAGGGGGTCAAATGCACTAACCTGTGTTACCCATTGCCCCACGAGCAGCTTCAACTTCGTCAACACCGCGATTAGAGATGCTCCCAAGATAAGGAGCCTCTCTCGCGGTCAATATTTGTTTATAATTGTCGATAATATGCAATTATTGCATCTAAATCAAACACAACAGATTTCCTATAATTGCTAATTAAAATTTGGTAATTGGGAACAGTAAGTAAATATTCTAGTAGGACTCAACAGAATAATTAATAATCAACGGGAACAGTTAACAAAATCAACCATGACCAATCATCGCCGAATTATTATTGGTGATGTCCACGGACATTACGACACCCTATTAGCCTTAATGGAATCTATGGCTCCTAATGCTAATGATCAAATTTATTTTTTAGGTGATTTAATTGATCGTGGACCTAAAAGCGCGCAAGTAGTAGATTTCGTCATTAAAAATCAATATAAATGTCTTTTGGGCAATCATGAAGAGATGCTACTGGATGTGGTTGGTAGTGGAGAAACTTCTGTCGAACTCTACCAAGGATGGCTTTATAGTGGTGGTAATGCGACGGTTGCTAGTTATGATAGTAAGATTCCCCAAGAACATCTTGATTGGATGAAAAGTTTGCCACTCTATTTAGACTTGGGAGATATCTGGCTAGTTCATGCAGGTATTTCGCCCCAAATCCCTTTATCCCAGCAGACTTCCGAACAGTTTTGCTGGATTAGAGAAGAGTTCCACCGTCTTCCCAAACCCTATTTCTCTGATAAATTAATTATTACAGGACATACTATCACCTTTACTTTACCAGGAGTTCAACCAGGACAGATCGCGAAGGGTAATGGTTGGTTAAATATTGAAACTGGAGCTTATCATCATATTAGTGGCTGGTTAACAGCATTAGACGTTACTTCTAATAAAGTTTATCAAGCTAACACTCAAGATGGCAGACTCCGAACTATGCCATTAAAAAGAGCTTTAGCAGAAGTCGATCTAAGTCAAATTCGCTCTCGAAAATCACGGAAAAGAGCTTAATTCATTTAACATTTAACATTTACCATTGATCAGTGACTAGCTATTTGTTAGAGTTACTTACTTAGGTTTTTGTAACACTTAAATTCTGATTTGAGGTTCAAGGCAAACCAAGCTGTGGCAATAGTTAAGACCCCTGTTAACCACAAAGGCAATTTGTAACCCAAGCTGACGAGTAAGCCAGAAATAAAAGGACCAAAAGCATTAGACATACTAAGATAGGATGGGTTGATTCCTAGTACTTCTCCTTGCTCTTGCTGATTACTGTTCAAGGATAAAATAGATTCAATAAATTGCAGCAAAGATACCAAAGGCTTGAAGACGCTGTTCCCGATTGGTAATATCGCTAATAACAGCACTGGCTACAGAGTTATTTCCTCCTGTTAAACCATCAAAAATTCGAGCAAAATATAACAGCCAAGCTGTACTACTAATACTTGCTAATAAGTTAGCAATTACTGTTCCCAATAAACTAATAATTAGGATAGGTTTTCTACCCATACGGTCTGATAATCTCCCCAATACTGGCGTACCAAAAAATTGGGACACAGCATAACTAGTAGTTAAGAGACTTGCTTGAAAATCAGTTAAAGCAAATTGTTTAGCGTAGGGATAAAGTAAAGGAATAATAATCGTCAAACTAATAGAATTAATAAAGGCAATTAAAGCAATAATCCAAAATTGCCCTGGTAATTTTTGTTTGAGCATTACTTATAAAAAATAAAAACCGCTATAATCTTATTTTTTCTTGAATTTAGAATTTTTCCGTTGTAAACGCTGAAAAATATACAGACTTACAAAATAACTAGAAATACTAGCGATCGCCCCCACCACAAAGCATCCCACTAAAAAAGTAATAATAAAAATAGACTTTGACTCTATTAGAGAAGAAAAGGATTTAAAATCTACATCTTGACTAGATACACTCTTTACTCCTAAAAGGAGTTTGCCTACTTTAAAATTCAACACATATAAGGGAATATAAGTAATGGGATTACTAATCCAAGTCCCAATAACAGCAGCAACTTTACTACCTCGCAATAAAGCAGCTAGAATAATCCCGATCAAAGTTTGAAATCCAAAAAAAGGAAAACAACCCGCAAAAACCCCTACTGCAAATCCTCTGGCGATCGCAACAGGCTTTCCTCTCAACCGCACCAAGCGTCGATAAAACCAACGATAGCGTTTAAGTAACCAATACTCAAAATTACTGTGATAACCACGCTCTTTCGGGGTAAATTTTTCCGACAAACGCGAACTATCTTCTTGATACAATTTGTTCATTTGAGGATATTCGCGGACTCACTGTGTTTGATACCTACTTATTACATGCTACACAAAAAATAGTTGTAAATAAACGTACTAAGCCCAAAAAAATTAGCAAATATACTTAATGTTTAATACTCAAGGAGAAACTATAGTTGCGATCGCCACAGCCATAGTAGCCCAACAAGGTAGTATTGGAATTGTACGGTTGTCAGGAGAAAAATCTCTTGCGATCGCCAAAACCCTATTTAACGCCCCAGGAAAACAACCTTGGGAATCTCATCGTCTTCTCTACGGTTATATTCGTCACCCTGATACCAAACAACTCATTGACGAAGCCTTAATGTTACTGATGCTTGCACCAAGGTCTTATACTCGCGAAGATGTAGTAGAGTTTCACTGTCATGGTGGAATTATTCCCGTACAGCAAGTCTTACAATTATGTATTGAACAAGGTGCAAGACTAGCCCAACCAGGAGAATTTACCCTCAGAGCTTTTCTCAATGGTAGGATTGACCTAACCCAAGCAGAAAGTATAGCAGAATTAGTCTCTGCCCAATCTTCAGCAGCTTCTCAAGTCGCTTTAGCAGGGTTACAAGGGAAACTCGCCCACCCTATCAAAGAATTGCGTCATACTTGTTTAGATATTCTCGCAGAAGTAGAAGCCAGAATCGACTTTGAAGATGACTTACCACCTCTAGATGAAAATAAGATCCGCATTCAGTTACAAGCAGTATTAAAACAAGTAACCCAAATACTGGCAACAGCAGATCGGGGAGAATTATTGAGGAGTGGCTTAAAAGTAGCGATTGTGGGTCGTCCCAATGTGGGAAAATCAAGCTTATTAAATGCTTGGAGTCGCAGCGATCGCGCTATTGTGACAGATTTACCAGGTACAACCAGAGATGTGATTGAATCTACTCTAGTAGTAGGAGGAATCCCCATCCAAGTTTTAGACACAGCAGGGATTCGGGATACTTCTGATACAGTAGAGAAGATTGGGGTAGAGCGATCGCGTAATGCAGCCGAGTCAGCAGATTTAGTCTTATTAACTATTGACGCAACAGCAGGTTGGACAGAAGCAGACAGTTTAATTTATAGTCAAGTCAAGCATCGTTCCCTAATTTTAGTTATTAACAAAACCGATCTCGCTCCAGGGGAAGTTATAGAATATCCCTCAGGAATAAGCACTGAAATAAACACCACTGTGAAGACGGCTGCTGCCAAAAATCAAGGGATAGAAGATTTAGAAACTGCTATCTTACAATCAGTTAAAACAGGAAATATCACTGCTGCCAATTTAGATATTGCCATTAATCAAAGACAAGCAGCAACCCTTACTAGAGCTAAACTTGCTCTGCAACAAGTGCAAGAAACGATTAATAATAATTTGCCTTTAGATTTTTGGACAATCGACCTCCGAGGGGCTATTCAAGCTTTAGGAGAAATTACAGGGGAGGAAGTAACCGAATCAGTTTTAGATCGAATATTTAGCCGTTTTTGCATTGGAAAATAAGCTTCAGTTATGGCTCTCCCGTACTTGTAATGATATTGAAGCTATTAGCTTATCAGACCCCAAAAAGCTAATAGCTAAATAAAATTAAACTTTTTTTAACAATCTTATTTACAATAGAGAGATAATTATATTTAATCAATAGTACATAAGTGCCATGTCTGCCCCTCCTTATCAGGCATTGCTACTGGTTGATGGCTATAACATCATTGGTAGCTGGTCTGAGCTAAAAAAAAGTTGCGATCGCAACGGTCTGGAAACTGCAAGAGACATCCTGATAGAGTCCTTAATTAACTATGCTCCAATGGTTTCTTATCGGACTCAGATAGTTTTTGATTCTCACTATCAAAACACTCCTGGTCATACTCAAGACTATACATCTCTTGTTTCTGTTTATTTTACGGCATTTGCTGAAACAGCAGATACTTATATAGAGAAATCTTGTGCTGCTTTTAAACGCAATTCCTATCAGCAGGACTATGCCCGTATTATTGTGGCTACTAGCGATCGCGCTCAGAGATTAACAGTGACAGGTTATGGGGCAGAATGTATCTCCGCCCAAAGATTGGCAGGAGAGGTAGAAATTACCGCCCGTAGAATGCAACGGCACAAGCGACCCCAAAGAAGATCGTCGGGTCGTTTTTTATTCCATGCTCTTGACCCTGTATCCCAACAGCGTCTTCGAGAGTTAAGGCAAGGAAAAAGTTGAAAAAAGTAGCAAGTAGTAAGTAGTAAGTTTATCATCTACTGAAAATAGATTGCTCCAAAAAATATAGGAACAAGTATTGACAGGCATAAAAATAATAGATATATTTAAGAACGTTGCGAGTAAGCGCGAAGCGCAAACAAGCTTCCAAAAACCCTCAAGCCCCCATCGTCTAGTGGCCTAGGACACCTCCCTTTCACGGAGGCGACAGGGATTCGAATTCCCTTGGGGGTACTAAAAGCAGAAAGCAGACCTAAATATGTCTGTTTTTTGTTTTATCAAATATACAAAGTTTTTAGCGGGGGTCTTAAACCCAATTTCTTCGTCTAGAAATAGAAAGTCAACCAATTAATTTGTTACTAAAAAAACGACTGACATCACGACTTCCTATTTCTGACTTCGAGCCGAAGGCGAAG
>JASJEK010000401.1 GCA_030064915.1 Xenococcaceae cyanobacterium MO_234.B1 | reverse complement strand
GCTGCGGAAGGGGGCTTAAATTCTAAATCATTTGATTTGTTGCCTGAATCTAGGTCTGTTGAAGCCCCCGAAGCTGGCTGATGGCTGATAGCTAATAGCTAATTGAAAACCTCAATTTATGCCCGTGCCAAGTATATTATCCGACGCGACTAGAAATAAATACGAAAGGAGAAAAAACTTTTGATACAAGCAACCTTACATCAGTTGAGAGTGTTTGAAACAGTCGCCCGTCATAGTAGTTTTACCCGCGCAGCAGAGGAGTTGTCAATTACTCAACCCACTGTTTCCAGCCAAGTTAAACAACTCACTAAAACTGTTGGGTTACCTTTATTTGAACAAATTGGAAAAAGTCTTTATTTAACTGATGCAGGAAAAGAGTTGCTTTTAACCTGTCAAGATATCTTTGAAAAATTAGAAAACTTTGAGATGAAAGTTGCTGATCTTAAAGGAACAAAACAGGGACAGTTACGACTAGGAGTAATTACTACAGCCAAGTATTTTATACCTCGTTTATTGGGATCTTTTTGTCAGCAATATCCAGGAATAGATGTTGCTCTTAAAGTTACTAACCATCAAGAAATACAACAACGAATGCTAAATAATGAAGATGATCTTTATATTGTAAGTCAGCCTCCTGAAGATATAGAATTACAAACTCAGCCTTTTTTAAATAACCCTCTGGTTGTAGTAGCAAAAAAAGACCATGCTTTAGCTAATAAAAACAATATTCCAATTCACTGTTTAAAGAATCAACCTTTTATTATGCGAGAACAAGGTTCGGGTACAAGATTTGCAATTTTAGATTTATTTGAAAACCATCAAATAGAGGTAAAAGTAAAATTAGAATTGGGTAGTAACGAAGCAATAAAACAAGCGATCGCAGGTGGGTTAGGGATCTCCATATTATCGGAACACTGTTTGATTTCTGAGGGAAAATCAGGGGAATTGACAATTTTAGATGTGGAGCATTTTCCCATTGAACGTCGTTGGTATGTGGCTTATATAGCAGGCAAGAAACTTTCAGTAATAGCTCAAACTTTTTTAGAATATTTATTAGAAGAAAGTCCGAAAATGACTTTTCCAAGTTCTAGTATTTTATCCCAGTTGACAACATAAATAAATATCGTAATGAGTTTAGTAGAACAGTATTTACAATCAAGAAATGATCGAGTTTTTGCCAGACTACAGCAAGCAGATAGTTTTTGGCAAGATTTGCGTTGTAATGAATTATCCGTACCCCAAGTAATTCAAAATAGTTCCGAAACTTTAGGAGAGTTGGACAGTGATATTATCATTTGTGGTGGAACACTGGGAATTATTCTAGGTTCAGCATTACAAAAATTAGGCTGGAAAGTTATTTTAATTGAGCGAGGAATTCTCAGAGGAAGGGCGCAAGAATGGAATATTTCTCGTCAAGAGTTGCATACTTTAACTGAATTAGAGTTATTGACAGAAGCAGAATTAGAAACTGCGATCGCAACAGAGTATAATCCAGCTAGGATTGGGTTTATGGGAGGAAAAGACATCTGGGTAAAGGATGTTTTAAATATTGGGGTTGATCCCGTCTATTTATTAGAGACACTAAAAAATAACTTCCTTACCTGGGGTGGAGTTTTATTAGAAAATACAGCTTTTAAAAGTGCTACTGTCAGTGAAGATGGGGTTGCAGTATTAACCGCAGATACTATCCTTAAAACTCGCTTACTACTGGATGCTATGGGGCATTTTTCCCCTATTGTTAAGCAAGCCAGACAAGGAGTCAAACCTGATGCTGTGTGTATAGTAGTGGGAAGTTGCGCCCAAGGTTATGACAAAAATGACACAGGAGATCTAATTTATTCTTTTACTCCTATCATTAATCAGTGTCAGTATTTCTGGGAGGCTTTTCCAGCAAGGGATGGAAGAACAACTTATATGTTTAGTTACTTAGATGCTCATTGCGATCGCCCTAGCCTGCAAGATTTTATGGAAGAGTATCTCAGACTATTACCAGAATATCAAAACATCGAGTTAGAACAGTTAGATTTTGCCAGATTTTTATTTGGTTTTTTTCCTGCCTACAGCAAAAGCCCTTTACATTTACCCTTCAACAGAATTTTAGCTGTAGGAGATAGCAGTGGGAGTCAATCTCCTGTTAGTTTTGGCGGTTTTGGCGCCATGATCCGTCATCTCAAACGCTTGAGTTATGGTATTGATGAAGCCTTAAAAATAGATAGTCTTAGCAAAAAAGATTTAGCTTTACTGCAACCATATCAGCCTAATATTGCTGTTACTTGGCTATTTCAGAAAACCATGAGTGTTGCTATTGAGCAAAAAGTTAATCCTAATCAAATTAATAACTTGATGAATGGCGTGTTTCAAGTTATGGAAAAACTGGGAGATGACGTGCTTAAGCCTTTCTTACAAGATGTGATTCAGTTTATTCCTCTAGCCAAAACCCTACCTCTGGTTAATCCTAAATTTGTTTTACCTCTATTGCCTCAAATAGGAATCAATCCTTTAGTTAATTGGAGTATTCACTACTTTAACCTGGCTTTGTATAGTATGTTATATCCTATTGGTAATTTAACTCAGCCGATAGTTAAACAACTCTCTCCCTTACAGCAATATTACTTTCATCGTTATCTGGATGCTTGGAAATACGGTTCGGGAGGAGACTATTAAACAGTAATCAGTAATCAGTTAACAGTTAACAGTTAACAGTTAACAGTTATCATAGGTTACTAATTTTAATATTTTTAATGTACAATTACATGGATTACGAAATTGCTTGGCAAAACTTTGAATTAGAAATAAATCAAGCAGATCAAGATATTAACTTGGCTAAGGCTGCTCTCTACTTTTCCCAAGCAGAGTATCCCTATTTAGATGTAGAAGCGTATCTTAATAAGTTAGAACAAATAGCCTACAACATAGCTCCCAAGTTACCGTCTCCCAGATATCCACTGAAAGTAATCCAAGTTATTAATAACTATTTATATCAAGAATTAGGATTTAGAGGCAATAATGAAAACTACTACGATCCAAGAAACAGTTTTTTAAATCAAGTTATAGATCATCGTTTGGGTATTCCCATCAGTCTAGCTGTAGTGTATTTAGACATAGCACAGCGTTTAAACTTTCCGATGGTTGGTATTGGAATGCCTGGGCATTTTATCATCCGCCCTGACTTTCAAGATGCGGAAATTTTTGTAGATGTTTTTAATCAAGGAGAAATCTTATTTCCTCAAGATTGTGAAGCTAAATTACAACAAATTTATCTACAACCAGTTAAGCTACAACCCCAGTTTCTCAATCCCGTTTCTAAGCGTCAAATAATCTTGAGAATGTTGACTAATTTAAAACAAATTTATTTACATCAGCGTGATTTTGATAGGGCGATCGCAATTATTAATGGAATGTTACTCTTGTATCCCGATAATCCTAATGAATTGCGAGATAGAGGTTTGCTATATTATGAATTAAATCGTTGGGAAGAATCATGTCAAGATTTAGAGAATTATCTAGCAATATTACCTAATGCAGAAGATGCACCCATGATTAAAATGCTGTTAAATAAAATTAAATCTTGATCGATGTATATCAGTATTGTTATTCCTACCTACAACAGATTACCAATTTTACAAAAATGTCTAATTGCTTTAGAAAATCAACAGTTTAGTCATAATCTAATTAGTCAATATGAAATAGTTTTAATAGATGATGGTTCAACAGATCAAACCTTAACTTGGCTAGCAACAAATCAGCCGCAACTGACCCATGTTAAAACCTTCCAACAAGATCATCAAGGAGCAGCAGCAGCCAGAAACTTAGGAATAAAAAAAGCTGAAGGGGATACTATTATTTTTATTGATAGTGACTTAGTAGTTACAGAAAATTTCTTACAAGCTCATAGTAATGCTTTAGTTAGAGGAAGGAACAAATTTGGTAGCGATAGCCTATTTACCTATGGGGCAGTAATTAATACTTGTGACTTCGATAATCCTACTTCAGAGCCTTATAAAATAACTGATTTTTCTGCTGCTTATTTTGCTACGGGAAATGTGGCAATCTCTAAATATTGGTTAGAAAAAGCTGGTATGTTTGACACTCAATTTCAACTCTATGGTTGGGAAGATTTAGAGTTGGGAGTGAGATTAAAAAAATTCGGACTAAAATTAATTAAATGCCCCGAAGCTGTAGGCTATCATTGGCACCCTCCTTTTAATATAGAGCAAATTCCCAACTTAATTGATAAAGAAATCCAGAGAGGTAGAATGGGAGTTATTTTTTATCAAAAGCATCCTACATTCTCAGTCAGAATGATGATTCAGATGACTATTTTACATCGTATTTTATGGAGTGTTTTATCTTTGGGGGGGTTGCTCAATGAGAAAACAATGCAACCATTATTACAATGGTTAATTAATCAAGGTAAACCCCAATTAGCCCTAGAAATAGCTCGTATATTTCTCAATTGGTATAATGTTCAAGGCGTTTATTCTGCTTATAAAGAACTCTTGTAATACCTAATAAATCTGAGTATTACCCTGACATCTTGTGGCACTATGATATTAATAGACTTTAGTCAAATCATCTTTTAGCCAAAATGAATCCACATTCTGTCAGTAGCAGTGAGGAATCAATGAAACAGTTTAAGATTGTTATCGAAAAGCATACAGATGGATATGTTGCTTATCCTATAGGTGTTGTAGGTGCAATTGTTGGACAGGGAGAAACCTACGAAGAGGCTTTATCAGATGTAAAATCCGCAATCTCCTGCTACATTGAGGTATTTGGCAAAGAAATGCTAGAAGACACTCCCTCAGTTGAGGTGTTTATTGCCGAGGCTGGTATTGCAGTGTGATGGCAAAATTTCCAGTCGATGCACCCAAGAAGCGAGTTATTAGAGCTTTTAAGTTATTAGGTTTTGAGATTATTCGCGAACGAGAGCATATTGTCATGCAACGGGAAAATGAAAATGGGATTGTTACGCCATTGGTTATGCCAAATCACTCAAATATTAAAAGTGGCACCCTAAGAGCTATTTGCACACAGGTTGGTGTTTCAAGAAAGGAGTTTTTAGAAGCTTACGATCAAAGCTAAGTTATGAATTATAGTTAACTCTTGGATCAAGCACTGCATATAAGATATCTGCTACTAAATTAAACAAAACAATTAAAATTCCATAAATGAAAGTAATTGCCATAATTACAGGAGTATCACTACGATAAATTGACTCTATTAGTAAAGCTCCAATACCAGGAACTCGAAATACTTGTTCTGTTACTAAAGCTCCTGTAAAAATACTGGGAATATCTAAAGCAATTAAGGTCACAATAGGAATCATGGCATTGCGTAAAATATGCTTTCTTAAAATTGCCCAACTACCTAAACCTTTAGCTAAAGCTGTTTTAACGTATTCTTTGTTTAATTCTTCTAAAACTGATGAGCGAATAAAGCGCATTAAAATAGCTGACTGATACAAAGCCAAGACAGAAACAGGCATAATTGATTGCTTAATTTGAGCAATAAAACTTGACCAGTCTTTAACAATTAAGGTACTATCATAAATAAAAGGAAACCAATTTAACTGGACACTAAAAATAATAATTAACAACAATCCTGTAAAAAATGGTGGAATAGAAAAACCGATAAAAGCAAAAGTGGTAATAATTTGGTCTTGAAAAGAATACCTTTTTAAAGCTGAAATAATTCCCAAAGGAAAAGCAATAATTAAGCCAATAATATAAGCAGAACCTACCACCCACAAAGTAGTAGCTAAACGCTGCTGTAAAAGCTCCAATACAGGACTGCGACTAGTAAAAGAATAACCCATATCACCTTTTATGAAAGCCCACAGCCATTTAAAGTAACGAATATAAATTGGCTGATCTAAACC
>JASJEK010000400.1 GCA_030064915.1 Xenococcaceae cyanobacterium MO_234.B1 | reverse complement strand
CAGTCTATGGGGAAACTCAGGAATCTTCTGTTAAAGAATCTTCCCCCACTCTACCAGTAAATCCTTACGGTCGCTCCAAGCTAATGAGTGAGATGATCTTACGAGATTATAGTCTTGCGTCAGATTTAAAGTATGTGATTCTACGCTACTTTAATGTTGCAGGTGCAGACTCTTCTGGTATGATTGGTCAGTGCAGTAAAGCATCTCATCTGATTAAGCTTGCTTGTGATGCTGCGTTAGGTTTGCGTCCTGGGGTAAGTATTTTTGGCACAGACTACCCTACTCATGATGGCACAGGAGTTAGAGACTATATCCATGTAGAAGATTTGGCTTCTGCTCACCTCTGTGCTTTATCCTATCTCAAGACTAATTCCGAAAACCAAATTCTGAATTGTGGTTACGGTAAGGGTTACAGTGTTAGGGAAGTATTAGAGAAAGTAAAGGAAATTTCTGGAGTTGATTTTCCTGTTGTGGAAACCGCAAGACGTAAAGGTGATCCTGCTTGCGTCATAGCTAGTGCGGATAAAATACGTCAAGTTTTAGGTTGGCAACCCCAGTATGATTCTTTAGATACTATTATTCGTAGTGCTTTACTTTGGGAACAGAAAAATCTTGTTACTTGCTAACTAGTACCGCTACCCGGAATTCAAAAGTCAAAAGTCAAAAGTCAAAAGTCAAAAGTTTTTAATTACAAAACTTTTAATGTTTTTGAATAGTTGTTGATACTGCTGATTAACTTAACATTGAAGCTGGGAGTGCTATAAATACGTTAGATATCCAACGATTCTATTGGCTTTGAGTTCTCTTTTGTAACGTTCGCCAGCAGTATCAGTTGTTTTACTCACGCCTACGTCTACTAGACATGAGTTTGGAATGACCAACCGTAGTCGCTGACCTTTGGTAGTCGCTTCACGACTTGGAAGGTTATGGTGATCGCTATCACGTCAAATCAAGTATTTGAGGTTATTTTTCTCCTAATTTGGCGATCTGTAAAATCTAGATACAGTAAGCTTTTCATGATTAACCTTCCAAGTCGTGTCGCTTCGCGTTCGCGTTCGCGGAGGTCGTTATGATTTTTTTAACAAAAGAATGAGGTTTTCAAGGATATCTAGTTTTCTAAAGATAACCTCTTGAATTCTTGCCAATTTTCCATTGCAGTTAAATCAGAAATAACTCCCTTTTGTAATAATATAATGCCGTTATTAAAATCAGTAATCCCATAATCACCCTGACTAGTTATCTTCTCAATCAAAGGGATAATAGAGCCTATAAAATACCGTTCTGTTTTAAAGGCAATTTGGTAACGTTGTAATTGCCAAAGATCGGCAATAATATAATCGACATTTTCTATTTGACTTTGATCATTTTTAATTTGTAATTGTGGTAGACGGAGAACTTCCCTACGCCCAGAAAGATGGGGAATAAGATAAGTAGTAGCAGAAACACTAGCATCATTCGGTATTTTATTTAATAAAGAGCGAATTTGAGGTGTCCTTTGCCATTGTTGGGGTAAAGAAACATATACCCAAGGTTGTACTGAGTCAGGAATGAGAAAATAAAGAGTGCGACTAGGGTTAGAAGTAATAGTAAAAAATAATGATAAACATATACAAAAAATCCAAAACTTGCGAAACTTGGGATGAAGTTTCTTGGGCTTACCATCAGATAATTTACGATTAAAACTACCAAATCTTTGTCCTGCCCACCATAAAATTACACCGTAAAATAAACCAGGAGTAATACTCATTGCATAGCGAAGAGAAATTGCTAGCACAGTTTTTCCTTGCCCTAATAATAACTTGAGCAAAGGAAAGCCAGAAATTACCCATGAAGCGGGAGAAACCACAGGAATAAATGCTAAGGGCAACCATTGTCCTAACAAATATTTAAAAGTACCCCAAAAAGGAGTAAATAACTCAACAACTAAACGCCAAGGGTTCTTAAGCATACCCCAGATAATATCAATAGTAGAAGCTTCATCGCCATCTGCATATTGCCCAAATCTTTCCAACATAAATCGTTTAGAAATATCATCAGAAAACAAAGGCATAATGAGATTTGTTACTGCTATTAAGTAGAGAAAACTTAAACTACAGACAATTAATCCAATGCGGGGATAACGACGACTTGCAACTAAATAAACTCCAATTCCAAATAGAGTAATTCCACTATCTTCTCTTACTGCCAAAATACAAATTACCAACAACCAAAAGAGCCACCAGCAACGTTTCTCCATGGCTAGGAGTAAACTAAAAACAAATAAAGGAATTTGGGAAATATCGTGGAAATTTGCTAGAGTTGGTCCTAAAACAGCGTTAGCACCATAAAAACTAATAGAAATAAGTAACGCGATCGCAGGTTCAAGATATACTCTAGCTAAAGCATAAAGTACTAATCCTGCGGATGTTACAAAAATTGCTTGTAATACCGTCAGGGTAGCAGGATGGGGAAATAAATAATAGATGGGTAACCAGAACAGTAATGCAGGGGTAAAATGTTGTCCTAAACGATGGTAACTAACATCGGGTACTTCTCCGCTATGAACAACATTAGTAGAGAGTTGAGAAGATAAACTACTTTGGAAGAAACGCCCATGAGTACCATTCCAAAAAACTTGATTAAAAATTCCTTGATCGTAAGAAGAATAAAAAGAAAAATGCCGATGTAAAGTCAGAGTTAAGGTACAGACAAAAAAAGCAATAGCTGCAATACTAACTAATTGTAAACCTTGTTTTTTTGTTAATTGTAATGATGTCATTTTAGTTTTTTGTAAGATTAATTTATTGTTTTAGTAAATAAATAAACTTCATCTTTTTTATCAATTGTTGATGTTATATCCATTTATAGGTATAAGTATCAACCAATCAACTATACAGGGAATCATCAACCTTTGGAATCTTTCTAGGACAAACTCAGAGGATGTTCGTCGTTGAAGGGAGAAACTTGCTGCTACACCTAGGAAGACCTAAAATTCAAGAAAAAACCAGAGTTAGCATTAGAACTCATTTCTAAAATCAAATATGGAATCTCGCACTCGTATTATTCCCGTTAAAGTTAACGATCGCATCACAGTTATGGTGGAAGCTAAAGACTTGGGAGGGGAACAAGACGTATCTACTTTGTCTTTTCAAGAGGTAACTGATACTATTGAAGCTGTTACACAAGCGATCGCAACTAGCATTAATAAAGTTAAACCTGATAAAGCTACTGTCGAAATTGGATTTGATATTACAGTCAAGTCAGGAAAATTGACGACTTTAATTGTAGAAGGTTCTGGTAAAGCTAATCTAAAATTAACTTTACAGTGGGGTAAGTAATTTTAATCGTCTCGGATGGAGCCAGAAGAACTAAGGGAATATACAGTAAGATTGCAAGCTGAGGGAAAGTCGGGTACTGGTTTTTTTGTTGCACCTGGGTTAATTTTGACTTGCGCTCATGTAGTTACGGATAATAATGGTAAAGCGATCGCACCAATTAATGTTTACTGGAAAAATTGCGACTATACTGCCATTGTTCACAAGTTACCAACAAATTCTCAGGTAGATTTAGCATTACTTCAATTAGACAAACCCATTCCCGAACATCCTTGGGTATCTTTAGATGAATCTGTCGCCAATAATGATTCTCTATATTCTGTTGGTTACACTGATGACTATCCTAATGGAGAACCCAGAGATTTTATTTACACTGGGTTAACTGGAGATAATCCCCCATTGATGACTTTTCGAGATGAACAAGTACAACCAGGATTTAGTGGTGCGCCTTTATTAAATAAAAGAACAAGTAAGATTTGTGGCTTAATTAAGAGAAGTCGGGATATTTACAGTCCTTTAGGGGGTAGAGGCCTTCCTGCTTCGGTTATTTTTGAGTATTTTCCGAAATTAAAACCAACTATTGTTCCAGATAATCCCTTTGTTCCCTTAGGTGGAAAAATTGACAATGCCAATTTAGTTTTTGATAGAGAAAAAGAAGTTAAAGATATTTTTTCAATTCTTAACAGCAATAGCGGTGTTGCACTTATAGGGGATACTGGTATCGGCAAATCTTCTATACTCCAAGTAATTAGTGAACGCGCAGTCAGAGAACTATATCAACCGCGTCAGCCAGTTTACTTGAATTTAGGGCGATGTTCTAATGACAATGATTTTTATGCGGAATTATGTCGCCTAGTAAAAATAGATTTTGATGAGAGCGATCCATTGAAAACTCGTAATTTTGATCGTGCTATCGAACAATATAGATTACTCTTGATTTTAGATGAAATACAGACTATGACCTGGGATGGATTTACTAACCCAGTTAGAAATCACATTCGGGCTTTAGCAGATATGGCAGATAATTCTCCATTTCGTTTAGTAGTTGCTGCAAGAAAGCCTTTAAATGTACTTTTTCCTGATAGTAGTGGTCAGGTATCTCCTTTTAACAATGTCTGCTTTGAATTAGAAATTAATCCTTGGGATAATTCCACTATTCGTACATTTATTAATAATCGTTTGTCAAATAATCCGATTAGTTTTACAGAATCAGAGATTATTCAAATAATTACTGATAGTAAAGGTTATCCAAAACGAGTAATGGAGCTATGTTATCAAACCTATGGTCGTTATCTACAATAAAGTAAAAGTAATTAAAAATAATCAACTATGACCGCAGTAACAGATATCGGAACTTTAATCGTTAGTAACCCTGAAATTTGTGGGGGTCGCCCTTGTATAGAAGGCAGTAGAATAACTGTACGTCACATTGTTATCTATTATAGATCGGGAATGACACCAGAAGAAATCCTAGAAGATAAACCTCATTTAAGCTTGGCAAAAATTTACGCTGCTTTGGCTTATTATCATGCTAATAAAGCAGAAATTGATAGGGATATTGAGGCTTATTATCAAGCTTGTGAACAATTAGCTGTAGAATCTACTATTAAACACAACCAATGAGTCAAATTTGCTTGTATTTGGATGAAGATACGATTCAAAAAGGATTATTACAAGCTTTACGAAATGCTGCTGTAGATGTAACTACTACTGCGGAGGAAAATAGATTAGGGTTTTCCGATGAACAACAGTTAATTTGGGCAACAAAGCAAGGGCGAGTTATATATACTTTTAATGTGGAAGATTTTTGTCGGTTGCATAGTATTTTCCTGACAGAACAGCGCAATCATGCAGGTATAATTATTGGTACTCAACAGCGATATTCAATTGGTCAACAGTTACGGGGAATCTTGAGATTAATCGCTACAAAACCTGCTGAAGAGATGATAAATCAATTAGAATTTTTAGGAAATTATCTAAAAATTGAATAAAAAAACTAAATCAAATAAAAATAATCTTTATAACTGATAACTGATAACTGATAACTGAATTAAATGTCTGTCCCGAAATTAGACTTAGCACCCAAGCTCAAACGCCCTCTATCTTTATGGAATCCTTTAGATTATTTGCGGTTATTATATTGGAGTATTTTTTTTCCTCAAGCATTTACTTGGTATCTGAAAAATTGGGGGGGGGGAGATATAGCACCAACTTTAATGAATATTCCCAAAAGATGGCAATTAAGATTGCATTATCCCAACCGCAGAAACTTACTAATACAGGAATTAATACTCATAGTTTTTTGTGCTTTGATATCCTATGGATTGTCTGTTTTGTTAAACTCTAACCAGAACCAGAACGAGTTTACACTTTTCGTGCTTATAGGAAGTTCTACATTTGGGTTACTGTTAAATTTGATCTGGAATATAGGATTGGGAATAACGGGAACTCTGGCATATGGCGTGGCATATGGCGTGGCATTTGACGTGGCATATGGCGTGGCAGGGGGCGTGCCATTAGGCGTCGTGGCATATGGCGTGGCAGGGAGCGTGGCATTTGACGTGGCATATGGCGTGGCA
>JASJEK010000116.1 GCA_030064915.1 Xenococcaceae cyanobacterium MO_234.B1 | reverse complement strand
TTTTTTTGGCAAGGGTAACTTTTTTTTGTGTCATTAATGACAGTAATTTAAACATACTCTCTCTCGTCGTCATTAATTACAACTTTTTAGAATAGGGGTTACTTAGTGAATTAGAACTTGGGGTTATCACAATCCCCCCCGCCCACAGCCCACAAAAGAAAAAAGAACCCGCAGCACGAGTTAACAGTCATACCCCGTAGCGTAGCGAAGCCGTAAGGGTAGGGTTGACGGTTAACCAGCAAGGGTTAAACTTTTGTGATGGGCTGTGTGGCAATAAGGGATAATCAATAGTTTGTACTTATTTACTTGCTAGGCACTTACTAAAAAACCTGTCATTAATGACAGGTTTTAAAAATGTGAGATTAGTTGCTACCAAAGATTGTTCATAGATTGTTAGGGGTGGATTAGGGTGGGGAAGTAACAGTAAGTATTACTTGTTTAACTTAGTAGTTCTTCTATTTCATGCTCTGACTTTTGATATATCTTACTAATTAGTTCTACGATCGCCATTTCAGAACTGGGGTACTTTTTGATTATCTGTTTAGCTTCATTGAAGCCACTGGTAAAGTCGATTTAAGTTCTATACTTATCCCTAAAATGCGATCTGCCGAAGGCAGCGCTGCGCGGTCTCGCGCTCTCGCGAGGCACATCCGCGATCACGAAGTGGCGCACTTTGTGCGATCGCACTATTAAAGAAAGTCCTCTAAGGTAGTTGACTGTAACTTTTTAAACTTTAGTTTTAGTTCCATCGAGTTGATCTAGTGCTTTGACAATAATATCTTTAATATCTTTATTAGCTATTAGACATTGGGGTAACACCTTGATGAGGAGGAGCGATCGCCCCAACCAAAGCTATTAGAAGTAATCTGATCGGTAGTATGTTAATGCTTCCCATGTAGTGAACATTCAGTCAGGTCTTAGCAATTTAGGCATTGTATTGGTGAATATAGGCTCTACTGTATAATTCCATTATTCTGGCACTAGCCTGAGCTTGGGGTGGGTACAGAAACGCCTCACCTCTAAAAAAAGAAGGCTCGACAACAGCTTATCCAAATCGGAGACTCTTCAATCCGAGGATAATTGGATTTCTGGTTCAGGGGCGGTCACAAAAGAGTCAGGAAGAATTGCTCAACCGCTTCAGCTGATACTGTTCGAGCGAAACCTTTCTCTGAGGCAACGCTACAGTCTCAATGCTTTTTATAGAACTGGATTGTTTGGGATTCAATGGCTGGTTTGGGTGGTCGGGATCGGCTACCTGAGTAGCTTGTTTTATCTAACTCGCCCCTTGAGCAATTGGATATTCGGCGTAACCATTAGGGGTGCTTGGAGTACCAAGGGAATTACTAACTGGCCTCTAGTGGATTGGGTTATCACTTTCGGACAGAAAGCTAACCTCGGAATGCCCCTACTTATCTTACTGCTCTTACTGGTGACTCGTTTGACCCTCACAGGGGGGGATGCCCTCAGCGACTTTTTCCTTCGGCAGTGGAGCGAGCAACAATCAAGGAAAAAACGTCAGGCCTTGCGTGTTCCTACCTTGGCTAGAGCCTTCAAAGGCTGGCTTAGAGTAGTGGTTTATCTGTTGCTAGGAGTGACCCTCCTCTATCATCTACATCAGTTAGGCACCATTACCCAAGCGATAGCAGTCTTCCTCGGGTTTGCCAGTTTTGCCCTTTCCCTGGCATCTCAGAATCTGATCAAAGATTTGATCGGTGGTCTGCTTATTTTGTGGGAAGACCAGTATGCGGTGGCAGATGTAATCGTCATTGGCGATCAAGCCGGTTTGGTCGAGAAGATCACCTTGCGGGTTACCCAATTGCGGAATCTTGATGGGGAGTTAATTACCATTCCCAATGGGTCAATAGAGATGGTGCGAAATCTCTCCAGTGATTGGTCGCGGGTCAATTATGCCATTGAGGTCGGCTATGATGCTGATGTAGACCTCGCTCTGGAAGTAATTGAAGCGGTTGCCCAACAACTATATCGTGATCCCCAATGGCAAGAGCAGATTTTAGAAGCACCAGAAATCTTAGGCATTGATAATATTTCCCATACGGGAATTTTGATTCGACTGATTATCAAGACTCAACCGCTGCAACAGTGGCCAGTGGGACGGGAATTTCGCCGCCGTCTGAAGAAGGCATTTGACGAGCAGGGCATTGAAGTAGGGATTCCCCAACAAGTGATGTATGTCGGTGAGCCTTTTGCCAAGTCCAAGATTTATCGAGAAAATCATCAAAATTTGGTTCAGCCAAAGAAGGAAAATGGGAAGTAAGACTGAACTGATTCAGTCCAATTTGATGAAAAAAGCTGATAGCTAATTGAAAACTTCAATTTACGCCCGTGCTAAGTATACGATCATGAAATGGCTTTAGTTGCAGATTACCTCGATCCCGACACGGGAGAACGACAAATCCTGGGAGTAGGTCGCTTGAGCAAAATCTACGGCACTAATGAAGCAGAATTTGGAATGTTATTCAGCGATCGCGCTCGAGGCTGGGGATTGGGTACAGAATTACTGCATTCTTTAATCGATATCGGTCGTCAAGAACAATTGAACCGCATCAGTGCTGACATTCTCCCCGAAAATCATACCATGCAGCATTTATGCACCAAACTGGGTTTTGAAATTCAGAGAAATATGGATGTAGTTCGAGCTTATTTTGAGCTTAAATAACGTCAGTTCTCTTAGTACGGCGATCGCTCTCGTTTCAACATCATGCTCGCCACCAAGATACCAATGATCGCGAGCATTGCCATTGGATAAAAAGTATAAGTGTAGCTGCCAAACCAATCCCGAATTATTCCTGTAGTTAAAGTTCCGAGCAATGCACCCACTCCATAAGCTGTAAACACAATCCCGTAATTTTGAGCATAGCGGTCGGGGTTAAAGAATCGGAGGGTGGTAGTGGGAGCGATCGCTAACCATCCTCCCAAACAAAACCAAAAGAGACAGAAGGCAACTAAATAAGTAGCAACTTGCCCTTGTCGAGCATTGATCATCAACACACAGGCAATTAAAATCAGGGTATAAGAAGCGATCGCTACATAATGGGGCTTAAAGCGATCGCTCAACCAGCCAAAAAGAGGACGACTAATGCCATTAAACAGAGCGAATAGGGAAACGCTACTGGCTGCCAATCCGGGCTCGATGTCGATTATTTCTTCACCCACCGAACTAGAAATACCAATGGCACTCAATCCCACTAGAGTGCCAATTGTATAGCAAATCCACAACCCGTAAAACGAGCGGCTTTTGAGGGGATTCGCTGGATAGACAAGTGTAGAAGTAGAGCTAGATTGAGGCGATAAATGACCTCGGGGATGCCAGTCTTTTGGGGGTAACTTTAAAGCGATCGCAGTTCCCAGAATGAGTAGGGTAAAAACAATGCCCAAAATTCTCAGGGTTGGTCTGACAGTGTAAGCATCAATTAGGCTATTTGCTAAGGGAGCGGTGACTAGGGGAGAGAGTCCAAATCCAATAATTGTTAATCCTACCGCCAGTCCTTTTTGTTCGGGAAACCATTGTGCAACTACAACCATGGGTACACCGTAGGTGATGCCGACACCTGTTCCAGCAATTACTCCATAAGTAAAAGTCATTGTCTCAATATTGGGAGCAAAGCTAGAGAGAATATAGCCCAAACCGACAAATATTCCGCCGATCGTTGTCATTATTCGAGTCCCAAGGCGCGGGATATAAAACCCAGCGATCGGCATTAGTACAGCATAAAACACAAGAGCGATAGTATAGGGCAATAGGCTTTCCGTTGCACCAATATGAAATTCACCTTCCAAAGGTTTTCTAAAGATACTCCAGGAGTAAACGCTTCCCAGACAAAGCAAAACGGTCATACCCAGAGGAATTAGCAACCATCTTCCCCGATTTGCTGGTAATCCGAATATTTCAGCCTCTTTAAATTTTGAATGGATCATAGTTGATGTCAAGATTAATGATAAGAAAGCAAAGTGTTGGAGACAGGGACTTGACCTAAACTGCTAAATATCTTTAATTTTTTGGTACAAGTGAGTTGGTATTGAAATTTCCATACCGATCAAAGAGGAAAGTTAGTTTCCCTTGTTTGACTTGCTCTTTTATTTGTTCAATATCCTTATCATTACAAGCAGATAAAAATTCTTTACAGCAAAAATACAGAATCTCACCAAAATCAATCGATTCATAACCATCTAAATCCACAAATATTGGGCATTTAGCAGACATTACTTGTTGTTGTTTATATAAATTGACCATTGTAAAAAACTCAGGTCTTTCTTTTAAATGAAGATTGATAAAAGCTAAATGTGCAACAACTTCTCTAAGTTGTAATGGAGACATTTCGCCAGAAAGACGTTCTAGAAAATTCTTAAAGGCAACCAAAGAATTTTGTGAATCATTAAAAACTGTTATAAAACAGACATCGCTAACTCGTAAAAGCAAAGTTTTCGAGTCATGTAAATCCAAGTAGTCAAAGTCTTGATAGTTATTACCTATCTTTGCGGGGATGGCTAAAAATGAACCCATAACTTTAGAGTCTATTGCACATTCTGTATAAAAAGATCGAGCTACACAATGAATATGATGCAGTTCTTGCCAATTGTATGTATCAAAAAGTGTGTAGTCTTCTTGACGGCGATCTCTATGGTATCTAAGGTTTTTGCCCTTTAAATGGGTCTTGAGAAAAATAAGAGATAACCATACAAAAAACAGCCAATGTCCTTCTTTTTCAATATGCTGAATAACTGCTTCAAATCCCTGAGTGATTAAATTACGAACAGGCTGTTCAATTTTTTCGCCCATTAAAGAATTACACTGCTTGCAACATGGCAAAACGTATTGATCGTATCTAAATTTTGATTCATTTGGTAGTGTAATAAATTGTTTATAAAGGTCGTACTTTCGTAAAATCCATTTTGGCAAAACGTGTTCATCATTAAAATCAGTTTCGGAACGACTAATTCCACAAATGGAGCAACAATCTCCTTCACAAATATCTTTGATAAATCTTTCAGTACTAAAGTAAAGTACCTTTCCATTAGAATCTAAGAACGACCCATCACTCGTTTTAGTAAACATCAGCGATAATTTTAAATATTTTGAAATTATTGTTCCCCAATCTGAGAGTAAATTAACTTGGCTAATATTCTAAAATTGGTTTTACTTGGCCATCAAAACTACAGAAGTACGGGCTTCAACTTGATAGTAGGGATTTCTAACTAGAGGGGCAGTTGCCAATTCGCAGAAATCTTCTGGTGTAGGTAAAGAAGTATCGATGATGCGATACCAGTTATGTCCTTGACGTAATCGGGGTAACTCGTAGGTTAACGGCTCCCAATAAGCATTAAACATGACGTACAGATACTCGCTATATAAAGGATGGGCTAGAGTAAAAGCTAGATAGTGAGAATCCTCACTCCAGTCAGGCTGATGAAGCTTAATTCCATGCCAAACCAAGTAAGGATCTCTTCCTGCTGTGGAAGCTAAAGCTTTTTCCAGGCGAAATACCTCCAATCCTTGAATCAAGGAAATCCCATTCTTGACAAAACGAAATAAACCGAGATTAGACTCGATATTACTCCAGTCAAACCAGGTAAGTTCGTTATTTTGACAGTAGGCGTTGTTATTACCTTGCTGAGTCCGTCTGACTTCATCTCCCATTAAGATCATGGGTGTTCCCTGAGACATCAACAGCACGGTAAAAAAGTTTTTAATCTGCTTTAGACGTAGCCTTTCTATTTCTGGGTCTTCTGTCGCCCCTTCTTCCCCGCAGTTCCAGCTATAATTATCATTCCCGCCATCCCGATTATTTTCTCCATTGGCTTGATTGTGTTTTTGATTGTAGGAAACCAAGTCGTTGAGAGTAAATCCATCGTGACAGGTAACAAAGTTAATGCTGCGGTTAATATCAGTATCGGAGCGAGAATACATATCAGGACTAGCTAAAATTCTCGCTGCTAAAGATTTGACCGTCCTCAAATCTCCCTTGATAAAGCGACGGACATCATCGCGAAATGGACCATTCCACTCAGTAAACCAATCTCCTAAATCGACAAAGCGACCTACTCCATATAGTCCAGCAGCATCCCAAGCTTCAGCAATTAACTTGGTTCCAGCTAAGACAGGATCGGATTCGATCGCCCATAAAATATTAGCGGTGATAATGGAAGTATGCCATAGGGAAGCCCCCGCCACATCCCTCGCCAATACGGAAGCCAAGTCGAAACGAAAACCATCAACGTGCATTTCGGTTACCCAATAGTGCAAGCAGTCAATAATAAATCTACTGACTACGGGATGATTAGCCTTGAAACTATTCCCGCAACCGCTATAGTTGTGGTAGTAAGCTGGGTCTTCCGGCAATATATAGTAAGTTTGATTATCCAGACCCCGCCAAGAAATAGTCGGTCCTTGGTGGTTGCCTTCGGCGGTATGGTTGAATACTACATCGAGAATGACTTCAATACCTGCTTGGTGTAGAGCTTTGACCAAATCCCGAAATTCATCTAATGCTTCTAAGGGATCGGAACGAGAACTATAGTCATTGTGAAGGGCAAAAAAGCCAATGGTGCTGTAACCCCAATAATTTTTTAGTCTCCCTACCCCATCATTGACATCGAAGTAGTGAATGGGAAGCAATTCTACTGCCGTAATTCCTAATTGCTGGAGATAGGGAATTTTTTCGATTAACCCCGCAAAAGTACCTCGTTTTTTGTCACTGACACCAGAGTTGGGGTGACTGGTAAACCCTCCTATGTGTAGTTCGTAGATAATGCTGGTAGCATAGGGAGTGCGGGGGTGATAATCGTCTTCCCAATCATAATCGCTGGGAGCGACTACTATCCCTCTAAGAGCTTGGGCGCAGTTATCTCCAGGTTCGCTAGCTGCTTGACGATTATATATATTAGCTCCAGCGATCGCTTTACCATAGGGATCGAGGAGAACTTTTGTCCCATCAAAGCGCAATCCTTTTTCTGGTGCGTACTCTCCATAGGCTCGATAAGCATATACTTGTCCTGATTTAATTCCCCGGATAAAAATGTGCCAGTAGTAACAACTACAGTGTATTTTGGGGTCTAAAGCAATTACTCTAGAAGGTTGGGGGTCTTCAGGGTAATCAAATAATAATAGTTCAACAGCTTCGGCGCGGGAGAAAATACAGAAGTTAACTCCATCGGGATAGACAGTAGCACCTAGAGGAAAACTTTTACCAGGAAGAATATCACCAGTTATCAATTGAGCATCTTTGATGCTGGTTTGGGTTGTCAACAAGTTATTCAACATAGTTTCTCCTTCCCTCAGTTACAACAACAACTATACTTTTGCAGCGATTACATTTTTGTAGCCAATTTTCTCAAAAAAATCCCGATTTCTTTATACCTCAACCGATTCGTGACAAGTTTCTAAATCCTCGATAATCTTCGGCGATGCTAAACCAATCCAAGCATCAATCTTGTCCCGCTCAAATCCTACTCGGCAAATATCTCCTACTTGAATTAGGGGACGACGAATCAATAGAGGATACTGAATCATTAGCTGTAGTGCCGTCGCTTCATCTAAATTTTCGGGAACTACATTCCCCGATTTAATCAGAGGCGCAGTTCTATTAAACCACTCAGTCACAGGGCGGTCGCCAAAAAAGGGACGTAAGCTGGCAACCGTCCAGGGAGTTTTTAATAGATTGTAAGGGATTACTTCATGTCCCGCAGCCCATAAAAGAGCTTTCTGTTTAGCATTATTAATACAGCCTGGTTTTTCATAGAAAATAACTCGTGCCATAATGGCCTCCAGTGTAATGGTTATTATTTGTTGGTCCTTAGTCCTTAGTCATTGGTTTTTACGCCAAAGAGGCAGAACCGAGGACAAAATACAGTTAATTCGATGTTGATAAATAGTGAGTTTCCAGCAGGGAAGCCAAATCATTGGGATTGACATAAGCGTACTTGACTTTACCAGGCATCAAAATAAGGCTAGGAGCTTTTTTACACTGCTTCTGACAGCCAGTGAGTTCAATAGTTACTCGGTCTTGTAATCCCAATTGTTTGAGGGTTTCTGTCAAAGCGCGATAAAGTTGCTTTCCCCCACGCTTGGAACAACTTGACTTGTGACAAAGCAGAATTTTCCCTTTTTGGTTTTTTCCTGGTTTAGAAGTTGATGAAACTGATGCAGATTCAAAAACTAGAGATTCATCACCAGTCCCCAGTCTTTCAACGCGATCGCTTTTCAGTTTCAGTCTACTACCAAGTCCTGAACCCGTTTGTTCCAAAAATACCGATAGGCGATCGCCCTCTACCAGTTTTCTGCCCAAAGTTTCCCGTAATTCTTTTGCCAGTTTTATCGGGATAATGCGCTCTCCCACCTGGACTTGAATATATTTTAGTTCACCCCCAGGCTTGGGAATAAAACCGAGAAATTCTCCCTCTATTTGATATGTCGATTGTCGGGCTTTTGTAGTTTTCATGATTTTGTTTTTTGTCCTTTGTCCTTTGTCTAAAAGTTGCTGTTTTGATTAGTTTTGTTGAAAAGCTTGAATATAACTTTTAATAGGAAGTTTTTTAGATTTAGGGTTGAGATGTTCACGAAGCTTGCGGAGAGCGCGAAGCTTCAGATGCAGAGGAGAAAGATAAACGGGGCTTTTGAAGTGCGAAATTTAGAGATTTCTGCACGCAGCCCCTCAGAAGAGCCAATTGTTTTAGTCCAAAATTTCTCTTCTCTCTATCTTTCTATCGTTTTCCGAGTCAATGGTTAAAAACTTATCCCTTAAAAAGTCGATCTAAGGGATGCTGGTCTACTCCAAATTAAACCTCAAACGGCACTGGCGAAGGGCCGTTTTCTTCCAGTTGGATACTGGGCTGTTCTCCAGGAGCGGTAATCATACGCGCTCCCTTGCCGCTAGTGAAGTAGTTCCAAGCCCACTGAATCATCACAATTAATTTATTGTCAAACTCCAGCAGGTAGAAGACGTGAATAAACATCCAGAATGTCCAAGCCAGGAATCCAGATAGTTTTAAGAAACCTATATCTACTACGGCAGCGTGTTTTCCAATTACTGCCAAACTACCCCAGTCCCAATACCGAAAAGGTGAGATCGTCTCTCCTTGGAGACGACTCCTAATCAGGCGGGCGACATATTTTCCCGACTGCATCGCCACCGGAGCTACCCCAGGCAAAGGCTTTCCCTCTTGGTGGGAGTAATTAGCTAGATCGCCGATGACAAAAATATTCTCAGTCCCTGGCACATTAAAATCTGGGTTCACTATTACTCGTCCAGTCTTGTCTAGGGCAGCACCCGTCGATTCTGACAGGATCTGCGCCATGGCTGAGGCTTTCATCCCCGCAGTCCACAACACAGTTCTTGCCCGAATTGATTCAATCTCATTAGAGCAACGAACAGTAATCGTCTGGTTATTCATGTCGATAACTCTAGTACCCGTCATGACTGTGACTCCTAACTGCTCCAGGGAAGCTTTAGCTTTGGCTGATAGTGAAGGAGAGTAAGAGGGCAAAATCCGCTCTGAACTTTGCACTAAGATAATTTTTGCCTCTTTTGTGTTAATATTACGGAAATCTTCTTTTAAAGTGCCGTGAGCTAATTCGGCTAAGGCTCCGGCTAGTTCCACTCCCGCTGGGCCGCCGCCGACGATGGCAAACGTCAACCAGGCCAGGCGTTTTTTCGGGTCTGTTTCTTTTTCTGCCGATTCAAAGGCAATAAAAATGCGCCGCCGCATTTCCAAAGCGTCTTCGATAGTTTTCAAGCCTGGTGCTTGGTCAGCCCATTCTTCGTGTCCAAAATATTGGTGACTGGCACCAGTGGCAACTATCAGAGAGTCATAGCTAATTTCTCTGTATCGCAGTTGGACTGTTTGTTTTTTGGGGTCGATGTTTTTCACCTCTCCCATCAGCACTTCAATATTTTTGTTGCGCTTCAAGATTCCCCGCAGAGGAGAAGTGATATTGGTGGGGGATAAACCCCCAGTAGCAACTTGGTAAAGTAGTGGCTGAAAGACATGAAAGTTGCGTTTATCAATTAGGGTAACTTTGACTGCTCCTAAGCCAAGAGTTTGTGCTGCATAAAGCCCACCAAATCCTCCGCCGATAATGACGACATGATGAACAGATGCTTTTTGTTTTTCTGGAAAGCTCAATTTCTCTACCTCCTAATCAATGGCATTTAGGTATTTATTTAGAAACTATTTGACTCTTTTAGAATACTTAAATTTAGGACTTTTACAGTATAAATAGTTACTAAAAGTACTTTTTGAAGCGATTATTAACAAGTTCAGTACCAAGATTTTTTGAGAAACATTTAGGTTAGTAAATTCCTCAAAAGTTTGAGTAGTTTATCTAATTAATTAGCGAGTAATTATTGGGGTTTAATCTTTACCGATAAAGGATTTCAGACTTTATAATAGAAAGGGTAACTAGAATTTTGGTGGGAGTAAAATTAGAATTAATTGTTATCTATAATACATTGAGCTTAGAAGTAAACTCTGTTTTTCAACCGTCTATTTTTTGAGGAATTTAGTTTTTCTCCTTCCCTGGATAAACAGCTAAATTTGCCCCAAAGATTTTGGTAGTAATTAGATCTATTGTAAAGATTCAGGTTTCAAACTGAGGGATTAAAAAAAGGCGCTCGTTTCTCAAGACCAACAACTAATGATTAACGACTAACAACAAATGACTTTTCTTCCTCTAAATCTTGGAATAGAGAGGTACTCAGATAACGTTCGCCGAAACTAGGCTGAATCATGACGATTAACTTGCCCGCATTTTCTGGTCTTTTGCCCACTTTAATGGCTGCTGCTAAGGCTGCACCTGTGGAAATACCCGAAAGTAAGCCTTCTTCTCTTGCCAAACGACGACCATAATCAAAGGCTTCTTCATTGGTAACGGTAACTACTTCATCGATCGCATCGACGTTTAAGACTTCGGGAATAAAACCCGCACCAATACCTTGAATTTTGTGACCTCCTGGACTGCTACCAGAAAGTACAGCACTATCAACAGGTTCGACAGCGATCGCCTGAAATTCGGGCTTGCGTTGTTTGATAGTTTCAGCAATACCTGTAATCGTTCCCCCTGTACCGACACCAGCAATTAAAATATCTACCTGTCCGTCGGTATCGTTCCAAATTTCTTCTGCCGTGGTTAGGCGGTGAATCTCTGGGTTAGCAGGATTGTTGAACTGTTGGAGCATAAACCCATTGGGTAAGATTGCTGCTAGTTGTTCAGCGCGGGAGATCGCCCCTTTCATACCTGCGCTAGGGGGAGTTAATTCTAACTGTGCTCCATAGGCTTTTAACATTGCCCTTCGCTCTTTACTCATACTTTCAGGCATAGTTAAAACGATCTGATAGCCTTTAGCAGCAGCAGCCATTGCTAGAGCGATCCCTGTATTGCCAGAAGTAGGCTCAATTAATACTGTTTTACCAGGGGTAATTACACCAGCTTTTTCCGCAGCATTAATCATATTAACCCCGATGCGGTCTTTAACCGAGGCAGCGGGATTCATGCTTTCCAATTTGACTACGATTTGAGCCAGACAGCCTTCAGCAAAGGGAATTGAATTTAAGCGTACTAAAGGAGTTTTTCCGATAAGTTCCGTGACGTTATTGGCAATTTTCATGATTGATAATTTGAGTGATTTACAACGTATTCTCTTAATTTCTTGGAAAATAAAGATTACTTAATTGATAGTAGTCAAATCCTATAATTAATTGAACTATTAACTGTTTACTGTTTACTTATAACTGATTTAACGACCGATTGCCAGGGCATAGAGAATATCTCGATTTGTGCCTAGGAATTCTTGAGTTTCATCATCGTAATAAGCCCCAATTCCGCTACAGCCAATACCTAAATAATTACTCATTAAATAAAGTCTTTGTCCGAGCCAGCCAGCAGATTGCATAGCTGTTTGATAGTTTCCATAAGTGGAGGTTAAAAATAAGGTGACGGCACTATCTCTAGCTAGTGCTTGATTAACACATAAATACTTGGCTTGTTCGCTAAAATTTCCGCTTTTGAGCTGGCTTAACCCGCCAGATCGAACTACTTCAGGGGGAACGTTGAGTAGCTGAAGTTCTCGGTATAAACCTGACTCCATTCCCTCAACGCAATTAATTATTAAATAGATTTCAATTTGTTCTTTACTTGCTGTGGGTAAAGGCTGTTTTAAACAGTGCCAAATTTGGTTCCATTCTGTTTGAGAAATCGCTTCCCGTTTAAAAGCTCTTGCCGATCTCCTAGTTAGAATTGTCGGTAAAAATTGTTCTGGCTGACAATTATAAGGGGGGATTTGAGAGACTAGATTACTATTAAAAAATAAATTAGTCTCTGAGTTATTTAAAACGGTATTTTTATATCCTGCTTCGATAAAAGGATTGACTTCAAAGTAGTCAGTGGGGCTAACAAAAGGGAGTGGCGAGCGCAATTTACGGACAGTTTTGGGCTTAATTTCTCCAGAAATAACGCTGGCAGTAACAAACTCTTTATTTTCAAATCCCAGGTCTTTATTAAGCACGACTTTATCAAAATCAAAGATAACTTGAATAGCTTTCTGATATAAATAAGCAGCAGCTTCAATTGCACCTAGATGATGTCCACTATCTAAAAAACAATAGCGCAGACTTCTATTTTTATATTTCCAGCTAGAACGATAATAAGCACAACTCACTAAGAAGATAAAACCTTTAACTAAGGAATTAGGTAAGATATAGCTTTCTAAACCATCATCAATTAACTCATAAATTAAAGTCAGTGAATCAGTAGCTACTTCTAGATGATAAATACCATCGATAATACCTTTTATCCCTCTAATTTGAACGTAAATTTCAGTAGGATATAATGCTCCTGCTGAGGGATTGACTCTCAAATGATAAGAATCATATTTGTACTTTTTTTCAAAAGTAATAGTACTGGTTAAACGAATAAAGTTATGGACTGGATTATTTTCATCTAAAGGAAAACGACGATAGAAGTGAGGATAGCTTTTGAAAGCAGTAGGTTGAGTTGATGCATCCACATAATTAGGATCTAGCATCACCGATAAAGGAGAATGCTTGGTAGCATCGTGAAACTTTTTGCCGACTGTTTCTAATTGCTGAACCATAGCTTTAGTTAGTGCTTGGTGGTTAGTACTTAGTTGTTGATTGTTAATTGTTGATGGCTAATGGCTAATTGTTGATTATTTTCCTCTACTCCCCTCTCTCCCTATTCCCTTACAGCGCTTGACGTAATAGATTAAGAATTTCTACGGTGCTGGAAAAATCGATTGCCCTAAAATCATCCAGGTTTCTGAGATGGGGATTTGCCCCTGCTTTTAACAAAAGTTTCACCCCATCCGTTTTTCCTGCCGAGGCAGCATACATCAATACGGTTACGCCGTTATCGTTTTGATTGTCAAGCTCGATGCCAGCATTAACCAGCAACCGCATTAGATCGATATGATTGCCAAAACAAGCAAACCAGAGGGCGTTGTTACCATCATTATTTTTGAGGTTGATGTTAACATTGCTACCGAGTAAATCTCGCACGATATCGATCGCACCTTCCCGACTGGCAGCGATTAAAGCTGTCGCACCATTATCCCCTTGTTTATCTAAATTTTCGGCGCTGTAGCCTTTTTTTTGCAGCCATATTTCTGTAGTTTGGCTTAGTCTTCTAGTTACGATCATTAGTCTTATGTTTCGGTTGATAATTCTGGATACAAGCCTAATTGTTTGGCAAGTTGACGAGCAATAAAGATCAGGAATTTAGACCCTTCTTGGTTATTTTCGTGTGCCATAATTGTAGCCACCTGCATAATAGTTTTGATCAAATTTTCATCAATCAAGTCAGCACTGGCATCTAAAACCTCTGGCTCTTTGCCATTGGGACAACGGAGTAGGCGATCGATTAATTTGAAATATTCTTCTTGGCGTTGGTTATCAGTCATTGTTTTTTTTTCCTTGATTATTAGTTACTCATCTTCATCAGGCGAACCCGTAATAACTTCAAATACAGTAGTGGCACAAAACTCACGACTATCATCGATTTCTCTAACTCTTTCACTGACTACCTTAGCTGACTCAAGTTTGCCTAGCTGGGCGAGAATCAACCCCTTGGCAGCATAGGCATTAAGGTATAGTCGGATATTAGGTTCTTGTTTGCGAGTTATTAAAATTGGCTTGAGTTGAGACCACTCAATTGGTAAATTTTCTTTGGTCGCGATCTCGACTATAACTTGTTGGGCAATAGACAGGGCGGTTGCTGGTTGATGTTTGTAGAAAAAGAAACGATAAGCTCCGACTAAAACATCAAGGTTATTTCCGGCTTTAAATAAAGCTTCTCGGATGTATTTTTCAGCTAAACCCGTATATTCCCAATTTTCACTAGCTAAGAGCAATAATTGTTTTATTTCTGGTTCAACATCACACCAGGAAATTTGATCTTGAATAGTTTGCATGATTCAATTTTGCTTACTGAGGAAAATACTGGCGTAGAGTTTCAATCCAATTTTCGATACGTTCTTCGGTCTTGTCACTCTCATTGATCTCATCAATAGGTAATCCGATAAACCTACCGTCGCGCACTGCAAAAGAATATTCAAAAGTATAATCCTCACTAGGAACATCTCCGACTATGGTTGCACCTGCTGCCTTGAAAGAGTCGTACAAAATGCCCAAAGCACTAACAAAATTCTCGCCATGAGTCCCGCAGTCTCCTGCACCAAAGAAAGCCACAGTTTTTCCCGTAAAATCGGGCTTTTCTTCTTCCATGTCCACTAAAGGATCGCGCCAATCATTTTGTACCTCGCCAGAACCCCAAGTAGAAGAGCCAAGCAGCAAGTAATCGTATTGCAGCATATCCTCAAAATCATCAAAGTCATCTTCCATGTTGTAGAGAGTGCATACTCCTTCATCGAAGTAATCGACAAGTTTTTCGGCGATTTCTTCAGTTACTCCCGCAGTGCTGCCATAGAAAATACCAATTTTTGCCATGATTACAACTCCTGTTAGTATTATTTTTGTGGATAAATTATCTGCAAAGCTGACCATTACTTTTCAGCAATGCCCATTAGTCATTGATACAAATACAAATAAGGCTATTAATCCCTCGCTTCTGTAAGTGGCAATCTCTCAGCCAAGGAGTGATTTTCTAATGACTCTGGGGTAAGATTGCTGGAGGTAAAAGCGAGAGTTAATGTTAAAATTAAAATAGTGATTATTTCTTCTCGGATTCGTTCTAAGTCTTTCATGGTTTTTTCCTAGAGTTAGTTGCCAATTATTGCTGCTACTCCCATCTCGAAAGCTAAATGAATATTTTTAACTTATCTTGCTGCTGGCATTTCAGGTAGAGATTGACGATCTAATAACTTTGAGCTAGGTTGACGAACCACTATATCGAACATCAAAGCTAGAGTTAGGAGTAGAAGAATCAGAAATTTATGTCGGACAGCTAGAGAGATTTTAGGATTTTTCTCTTCCATGACTGATTTCTTCATACCGGTAAAGGTGCGTGAGTGTGACATTTTTTGGGACAAATGCGAGCGCAAGCTTCACAACCAACACATTTTTCAGGATTAGCAATGGTCATTACCTGGCGTTCAATATCATCATCATCATCTTCATCGATAAATTCGCCAAATTCATTCATTGGTTGCAACATCAAGACATCACGACCGCAGACTTTATAACATCTGCCACAGCCAAGACAAGTATCTTTGTTAATTTCTTGAATGAATCGAGGTTCCCAAGTTAATCCGCCTTTAGTCAAACCAGTTAGTGTAGTCATGAGTGTTCTCCTTGTATTTAAGAATTAGTAAGAAGTAGAGACATTTACAGAGAATGCCTCTACTTGGTTCAATTATTAAGCGATCGCCGATTCAGCCTGTTGGTGACGAACCTGGAGAATTTCGGGATTATCTAAGCAAAATTGTTGGAAAGGAGTTGTATCTGGTGATTTTGCTCCTTCTTGATAAGTTGCTTCTCCTTCCAAATCTTCAACCAAAGCCCAAGC
>JASJEK010000399.1 GCA_030064915.1 Xenococcaceae cyanobacterium MO_234.B1 | reverse complement strand
GAACATGGGAGCAAACAGGGCAATTAGGATAAATCCAATAGTGATAGTTAGTCCTAGGATGGTTAAAACTGAGGAGAGATTGAGACGAAGCCATCTATCCGCTTTGATTTTGGTAGTTGCCATAGGTTAAGTAGCAAGTAGCAAGCTCTTTCATTAAACATTTACCATTTAACATTAATCGGTTTTTGAATGTTGTTGGCAGAGGGTTCGATAAATTTTGCCCTATCTGACTTTTAATAAATAGGAAGCTGATAAATGATTTCTAGCAAGTAGCAAGTAAACATTTACTACCTATTGCTTAAGAGCCAGTGTCTAACCTTATCAACTTTTATCAACAATTTGTATTAATTGTCGAGAATATCTGAAAAAATAAAAAACCCGCGATCTTGGTAATCCTTATTACCCATTACCTATTACCTTTTTTTATGTCTATAGCAGAAGGGAATAAGAGATAATAAAGTTAATAAACCCAATGCTAAAAAGAACGGTAAGCGATCGCCTCCTTCTAAAGCTTCTACACCACTTGTTCCTAACCAGGTATAGGCTAGAGTTCCAGGAATAATGCCGAAAAAGGTAGCAATAGTGTAATAAAACCAATGAATAGGTGTTAGTCCAAAAAGAAAATTAACTACATTAAAAGGGGAGATAGGAGCAAAACGAACTGCTAAAACAAACGCGATCGGTTTATCTTTTACGGCTTGATTAAATTTAGTTAAAGCTTTATGTCTGCCAAATTTATGCTTAATATAATCTCGTAGTAAATAGCGAGCCGTCCAAAAAGCTCCCAAGGCTCCCAAGGTAGCAGCAATTACTGACCACAAAGTCCCCCACCAAATTCCAAAAACTACTCCTCCAGCAACAGTTAATACAGTCCCAGGAATACCGATAATTGTCAGGATAGTATAGACAATAATGAAAGGAATAATTACACAACACTGATTTTTCTGTAAATATTCCACTAAAAACATCTTGTCAAATAAGACATTTAAAGGACTAAATATCAACAGTAGTAGTAAAGAAATTATAACTGTGATTAGTACAATACGGAACTTTTTGTGAGTTCTTTTATGAAGCTTTTTGTTTCTGTAACTACCAATTTTTTCGTAATTACTTAGGTTGACTTTCACTGTTCATTATTAAGATTTTTACCTGCTTATATTTATAGGAAACAAACAAAATTTATATGCAGCATATTATTTCATTCCCAGTTATTCTACTAAAGAGCCACCACAACTAGAACCATTACCTGCGGTGCAGCCATAACAATAATTAGCGGTTTTAATATCTGTAATTAGATCGAGATTGTTGGCTTCTAAAAAATATTGAACCGTAATTTTTTTACCTTGAGGATCGGTAGCTGCAATTCCTTCCATTTGATTAAAGTCACAGTCATAAACATTACCTAAATAATCAATAGATAATTCGTTACGACACATGAGATGGGGGAGAGTTTCCCAGTTGTAATTCTCAGCTAAAAACTTAAGATAATCATCATGTAAATTCTGTCTTTGTAAAAAATGCTTAGTGCGACCAATAGGGATATTAGTAATAGTAAATAAGTTATTAAACTTGATATCAAAATGTTCTAAGAGATAAGATTTATAATCTTGCTCAAGTTTTTGTTGATTGGGGGTTAGGGAAAAGTTTTTATTAATAGGTAAGGGAGGATTATATACTAAATCAAGAATTAAGTTAAGATTTTCGCCATAGCCCAATTTATTAAGTTTTTGGATAGCTAGAACAGATTTATTATAAACTCCAGCCCCTCTTTGTTTATCAACATTGGATTCTAAATAGCAAGGAAGAGACGCAATTACTCTTAACTGATGTTGAGCAAAATATTCTGGTAAATCTTCGTAGCCAGGTTCAAAAAATATGGTTAAGTTAGAACGAACTATTACTTCTTTATTATGAGCTTTAGCTGCTTCCACAATAGCTTTAAAACCATAGTTCATTTCTGGCGCACCACCAGTTAAATCAACAGTTTCAAGTTGGGGAAACTTATTGATTAAAGTAATAATTTGTTCACAAACTTCAGGCGATAATTCTTCAGTGCGTTTGGGGCTAGCTTCTACATGACAATGAGTACAAGCTAAATTACATTTTCTGCCTAAGTTGACCTGTAAAACAGTAATTTTATTTTTAGATAAAGATGAATTAATCTTTTTAGCAAAGGGAATAAACTTGGCAGTTTTAGGTTCTATCTTAGTTTGCATAGTGCCATACTCCTAGAGATGTTTAATTAGAGAACAAAATAAATTAACCCACTCAAAATTGCTGCTATGGGTAAAGTTAATACCCAAGAAGCTAGAACTTGAGAGAAAATATTAATATGGGCAGTTTTAGAAATTACTCCTACACCAAATATTGAACCTACAGACACATGGGTAGTAGAAACAGGGACACCTATTCTACTAGCAAAAATTACTAAAATACCTGTTACGAAATTAGCTGCAAGACCTTTTCCTGGGTTTAAAGTGGTGATTTTTTGACTAACAGTATGAGCAACTTTTTTGGCATTTAATAAACCCCCAACTGCCATTCCCATTCCTACTGCTAACATACCACCTTTAATGGAAAAAGCAGTTACTGTTAATAGCAAAGCTACAATTTTGGGCGTATCATTTAATCCTCTAGCAAAACTCACAACTCCTGCACTAATAAAATGACAAATATCAACTATTTGTTGACTCTCAATTCCCCAAAATTTACCTAGATAACGCTGTTGACATTTTTCAGTAGTATTTATTGCCACGTCAGGAGTCACTGTTTTTAGCAATAAACTAGAGGTATTTCCCGATGCAACTGGTATTAATTCTGGTTTATTTCCAGCACAAATACACCAGGCTTTATCTATACCCAAAGCTAGACGAAAATAGCGCAAGATACCATAAGTAATAGCTGCTAATACTATTGCAATTAGGGGACTAAGTAATAAGGGGACAAAAAAGGCTTTTCCCAAAGCTGAGAAATTTAATTTTTGCCCAATTGCCATCAATCCTGCTCCTGTTAATGCCCCTGTAAGACCATGAGTGGTAGAAATAGGAAACCCAGTAACTGTGGCTAAAATAACGGTTAATCCTGCTCCTAAAGCCACAGCTAAATGAAACTGAGAAGTATTTGCGATCGCCTCTGGGACAAGTCCTTTACCAGAGAAATTTTTTAGGAGAGCACTAGCTAAAAATACTGAAGCTATTGAACCAGCGAAGGTACTAAAAGTTGCCCACCAAATTGCTATTTTATAATTAGTTGTCTCACTACCAAATAAAGTGGCAACCCCCTTAAAATTATCGTTTGCACCATTGGCATAAGCCAAAAAAACTGTGGCACAAAAAATAGCAATCACAAATAACATTTTCCCTCCCTAGTTTATAAATCAAGTACTAAAGATTAACTAATAACTGATGTACGGGCGAACGGCAGTTCGCCTCTACTGTTAACTGTTAACAACATTCGCCAGGAGAACAACAAACCTCATTACTGGTATCAGTCAAGTTATATTCTGAACCTTTAGTTTCTCTAGGATGACGAATTGCTTTACTCTTGCAACTAAAAACTTCTGCTTCCTCTAGAGGAATATTCTCATAAGGAGGAAGAGGAATAATATCTTTTTTGTAGGGACCATTAGGATTAGTTAATATCTGATAAGTCTTATCACAAACTGCCATTCTTTCCCCACGACAATAGATATGACCATCATCATCTTGTACTTGTTTCCAAGGTCCTTTATAGACCACTGATTGTTTTCTTTCCCAACATTCTCCTTCCTTACCTTTATAAGCTCTAACAGTCATCGAACGGAATTCTACACCATCAATAACTTGCCAAGGAGTTTCTTCTCGTTTAAGGATTTCAATACCATAAAAGCCAGCCTCCTCAAACATCTTTAAAAAGTTATCTTCTCGGAATGCACCAGCAATACAACCACTCCATAATTCAGGAGCATTTAATATGTTTTCTGTGGGGTATTCATCACAAACGATATCAGAAATAATGGCTCTTCCACCCCGTTTTAAAACTCGATAAATTTCTTGAAAAAGTTGTTGTTTATCTTGAGGACGAACTAAGTTTAAGACACAGTTAGAAATAACCACATCTGCACTATTGTCTGGAATTAAAGTCTCTTCTAGGCGAATGCGATCGCATTCTACTTCATATTTTGCTACATCATCAACAGAGTGAATCGGATTCTTATCTAACCAAGCTTGTACTTTATCTAAAGATAGTTTCAAATCCTGAATCTTGCCTTTAACGAACTCAGTATTATAGTAGCCAACTTTAGCAGCAATCTCAGCTTGATATTTTCGCGCTAGAGATAACATTTTATCGTTAAAATCAACCCCGATTATTTTTCCTGTCGCTCCTACTTTTTGCGCTAGGATATAACAGTTTTTCCCTGCACCTGAACCCAAATCAACTACAGTTTCTCCTTCATTAACGTAGCGAGTAGGATCACCACAGCCATAGTCTTTGGCAATAATCTCTTCTGGTAAGATTTGCAGATAGTTGCCTTCATATTCTGTAGGACAACATAAACTAGGTTGTTGCTCTCTAGCCCCTTCCTGATATCTTTCTAAAACTTCAGACTCAATATTGTAGCTAATTTCTGATGCAGATTGAGATGGTTGCTTGTGGGAAGTAACAGTATCAGTCACGAATACCTAATCCTTTTACGTACTGGTTTTAATAATTGTGCTGGTTCAGTATAGAGGCAAATATATGGTTTGACCAGATTAGTTCTCTATAATTGAATTCTTTCCAGACTACATCTATTAAAAGCAATACAGATGAAATTTCCCTGAGAAGGGAAAATAGATACACTCTTATTTACAGAAATTAATTATTTTTACTTTATTAGGTCAAAGCTGTATATTTAGCAATTTGCTCAAAATCGTGGTCGCAGTGATACACAATAAGATTATTTTCGATAGTACAAACAGCAATAGCGCAATCAATATTACTTCTAACGGTAATTCCTTTACGCCTTAGCTCAAAGTAAAGTCTTGCGGCTTCTAGCCAAAGCTTTTTAAATTCGTCAATATAATCCCAATAAACACTATTTAGCTTCTGCTAAAGGGCGCACAGCCAGTACTGCTTCCGTAGGCAACTGTTCTACTGCTGAGATAGGAACGGTGAAAACTGTCATAGAATCACCAACAGCATTAAATACTTCTAAAATATAGCCATCTTCGCCACCACTGGGGTGGGTTACATAGTCAATTAACATAGCAACATCACCCCGTTTGAGATTATGTTCTGGTATATCTCGACTTAGAGCAACATATTGATAGAGTTCGAGTTTTTTCATGATTAGTTTTTCTTCGGTTTAAGAGTAATGAAGCGAAAGCTCCCATCATATTTTGATTGTAGCCAAACTGTGACTACTGCTAAGTTGCGATTGTTAACGCCTGGTAGATTGCCTTCAACTAAATAAAACACACCGTATTCATTAATGTTATCCTTTACTGCTTCGTTAGTAGCAATAAGTTGACGAATAGCAATTAATAAATCTTCTGGGTTAGCTTGAGTAAATCCTGCTTGAGCTAAATATTTAGATTTATCATCTTTGAGACGAGGGACTAATAAGTAACGAGTAAGTTTTTCTTCTGGAATAACTGCGACATCTGGTATTTTCACTTTTATTGGCTTCCTATACAGGGAGATGTTCTACTTGCTTCTCAATAAATTATCAAAATTGATTTCTAATAACTATTGCAAAAAAATTCTACCTGTAAATTTTTCGTTGATGGGTAAGTTGATTTACGAGAACAGAAGTGATTAACTACTTATCGCGATCTGCCGAAGGCAGCACTG
>JASJEK010000115.1 GCA_030064915.1 Xenococcaceae cyanobacterium MO_234.B1 | reverse complement strand
AATGGGCAGAGAAGTACAACCTACCTACTGGTGTTCTAAGTTTTAGATTAAGGTTGGGATGTATACTTTGCACGGTCATAATCTGAGCTTTTTTTACACTGCCATATAAAGAAGGCAAAAGCGCAAGTTATGACCGTGCAAAGTATAGTAACAGCACTTACTACACCAGCTAGAAATTATACTAAAGTGAAGCAGATAGTAAACTCCAATCTAGCTTGTCTAGTTTTGGGTAGGTTTTACAGAGCAGGATAACGAAAAACGTACTGGGGATATATTTGTTCTGCATAAAGTCCATCTTTACGAATAACATACTTTTCAACAGCTTCTTGCGCGCCTATGCAGCTTGAAAAAAGAGGATCGTCGAAGACAATGTACCCACCATGCACCATATAATTTTTAACGGTTAAGTATGAATATTTAACACTACTGTAAATATCGCAGTCAATATGAGCCAGAGATATCTTTTGAGCTGTATTTAAAACACTAATTGCCGTATCTTCAAATCTACCTTTAACAAATTCAAGATTAGTTAAACCTAAGCTACGAACATAATCTTGCAATTCATCTAGATCTACACTCTGAAAATCACCCTTACTATGAGCATCTACAGATTTATCTGTCTCTGGCATTCCTTCAAAGGTATCTAATGCATAAACTTTCATGCCAGGATATAACTTTGAAACCAAATAGGACATAAATATGGCTGAACCACCTAGATAAGAGCCAAATTCTATAATGTGTCCAAAGTCAATTTTATTCAAGTAAAACTTAATTATTAAAAATATGTTAATTCTATTGATCTCTGTCTGTACACTCCGACTCGGGAGCATCCCATTTTTATTTTTGCCCATAGCACTTTCAATTATGCTTTGAAACCCTAGTATTTTCGTTAGTTTGCTCGATGGATTTGCCAAAATGGGATGCTCCCCCCTCCGACCATTTATTAAAGAGGAAGCTTGATTATACAGCGGATCATTTTTAACGTCTTCTAATAATTTTCCAAACTGCAAGCCCCATCCTCTCTGATAACCTTCATACACACTACGTCCCAATCTTATATTGGGACTGACACCTGTTATTTTAGGCAAATAATTTATATCATTTTCCACCATTGCTAACTCTCCTAATTAATTACTGTAAATTAATTACTGTAAAAGGTATTATCATGAATTAAATTTTCAATTCCTGTTATTTTTGAAAAAGAATTAACAATAAATTGAGCTTTAGTTTGCTCTTCGTCAATAGGATGTCCCGAACGGACAATAATATTAGTACCAACACCAGCAGCAATTCCAGCTTCAATATCAGTTTCTTTATCTCCGACCAGAATAGAAGCAGACAAATCGAGATTAAACTCTTTTTGAGCCTGGAATATCATACCGGGTTTAGGCTTCCTACAAAAAGAATCTCTTTTGTACGTGCCTATCCCATGAACCGGATGATAGGGTGAGTAATAAACTTTAGTTAGATTGACCCCGGCATTTTTAAACTGTCCCACCATCCAATTATTTAAAATGTGAAAATCTGTTTCTGTATAGTAACCTCTGGCTATTCCTGCTTGGTTAGTAACTACAATCAGTAAGTATCCTGCATCTTGAAAACAACGGCAAGTATCAATAACTCCCTCGATAAACTCAAAATCCTGTATTTTATCTAAATAGTTAATTTCCTGACAAATTGTTCCATCGCGGTCAAGTAATAAAGCTTTATTCATAGAGATTCTAAAACAGAAGTTAATTTAGGAGATAATTTGTTGCCAAACATAGCTTCTTCAACAATAGAACAGATAATGTGTCCAATGAGAATATGGCTTTCCTGGATACGAGGCGTACTCTCAGACGGAACCCTGATACAATAATCACAAATTTTTGCCAGAGTACTTTCTCTAGCTCCAGTTAACCCGACAGTCGTAATTCCCAATTTTTTGCATTCATTAACTGCTGTAACAATGCTAGGAGATTTCCCTGAAGTAGAGATCGCAATAAACATATCCCCCTTGACTCCGTTAGCTTGGATTTGTCGCCGGAAGACGTTTTGATAGCCATAGTCATTGGCGATCGCTGTTAACATGGACGTATCAGTATTTAAAGCAATTGATGGTAAGCTGGGTCTATCAAAATCAAAACGCCCCACGAATTCAGCAGCAATATGTTGTGCATCAGCCGCACTTCCACCATTTCCAGCCAGCAGAGTCTTATTTCCCGCCGTATATACTTCGATGCACTTCTTAGATACTTCTTGGATTAGAGAAACCAGAGATTGATCCTCTAATATCCTTTTCTTTACTAAGTAAGAATCTCTAATTTGGTCAGTAATAAGCTGCTTTAATAAATTTTCCATCCTTCAGTCCCCCTCTTAGTAAAGTGACAGCCGATTACTTCACCCCCATATTTTCTGAGATTTTTAATCACTTTTTCCCGTCTAACAGGGTCAACAATAAACATCATAAATCCACCTCCTCCTGCACCAGAAATTTTTCCTGACCAAGCTCCTGCCGTTACTGCCATATCATAAACTTTGTCTATATCATCATTACTAATATTTTGAGCTGTTTTTTTCTTTGCCTCCCATGCCCGCTTTAAATTTTTAGCAATGCTAATCACATCTCCTTTTAAAAGTGCTTCTTTAAAAACAAAAGAATAGTGCTTAATTTCATGCATTGCTTCTAGAGATTTTTCATTATTTTGAGCTACATTCTTACTTTGTTGCTCAATTATTTTAGCTGACTCTCTAGATACTCCTGTATAGTAAAGGACTAAACAACTTTCCAGTTCACTGATTATCCAATTTTTAATCCTCAACGGATTAACAATTACCCGATCATCAGCGTAAAACTCAATAAAATTAAATCCCCCAAATGTGGCAGCATATTGATCTTGTTTTCCCCCATTTAGTCCAACTTCAATCCGCTCAATTTCATATGCAATATGGGCAATATCATAATCTCCAAGAGGTAAATTTAACAATTCAACATAAGCTTTTATCATAGCGACCACTAAAGTAGAAGATGAACCCAATCCAGAACCAGCAGGGACATCTGAATAGGTCGTTAATTTTAGTGCCAAAGGTTCTCCGTTATGGTATTCCCTAACGATGCGATTATAGACCCCTTTGTGTAAATCTAAATTACCATCAAATTCTAAAAAATCAGTTAACTCTGAAGTATATATTTGCTCTTTATCACTGGCAGAAAAAACAATTTGATTACTATCCCAAACTTCGAGAGTACAGTAGGCATATAAATCTATTGTGGCATTTAAGACACATCCACCATATAGTTCACAATAGGGAGAAACATCTGTACCTCCTCCAGCTAAACTTAGTCTTAAAGGTGCTCTTGAGCGAATAATCATCTTAGGTGTTTAATTTTAATTTGAATCTATAAATTTTCGTGACAAAAAACCTGATTTTCTATATATCTTGGTCATTACAAAAAGGTTTTACTACTGAATTATTTTTCTTTAAGGTTTGAATATCATCACGATACTGATTTAGCTGAATTTTAAATTCTCGATCTAATTTTTGGGGATTTCTAACCGCCTTTCCCGTGTTAACTTCTTCCTGAGTTCTCTTACGAATAACTATTTCTATACCGCACTCAGCAATCGGGGTAATGGTTTGATCGAATCTAGGTAAACTATAACGGTAGGTGTTGTCAATTAACATTAGTTTGACAATCTCAGCTTGAGCATCAAGTTTTAGCAATAATTCAATCAAGTTAATTGATTTGGAACTCCATGAATTCCTTTTGAAAATTGTAAAAGTCCATTTATGATCTTTATTAAAAGTACTGGGGAATTCCCCTTGCTCATATAGATCTTCATCTGGAACTGTGATAATTAAATATCCACTAGGTTTGAGAATACGAAACCAGTTTTTTAAAGCTACTGCTGGATCGATCATGTGCTCCAAACAATGGCTGCTATGAACAAAGTTATAAACTTCGTCTTCAACCCCTTCCATATATTGAGCATCACCATCCTCTATATCCCAAGTTTTCACCTTAATAATTTTGGGAAATAGTTCTGTATATAAAGCCAAAGGATCTGGAGCCCCACCAATATCTATGCCATAACCCGAAAAATATTTGTTCAAAAAATTTGAGTCAGTTAATCGACGCTGAATAGATTTACTGCATTCCTTCATAATTTATATATTTTCAAAACCTCCAAAAAGATCTTTGAAAGCAGTTTTAGCTGCTTCAATTGAATAACAATTCGCCATTTTTTCTAGACCATTAGCTGATAGTTTATTCCAAAGTTTTTCATCTGAATGAAGATGGGTTACTGCTTTGGCAAACTCTAAAGGTTGATCGGTAATTAGGGCATTTACACCATGCTCAAGTTCCATTCCTTCGCAAGCTAGAGATGTTCCGACAATAGGTAACCCATAACTCAAGCTAGTAATAATTTTTCCTTTGATCCCAGCACCATATCTTAAAGGAACCACCGACATTCGACATTGATTGAAGTAATAGGAAAGATCCTGAACATATCCAGTAACGATAATATCGTCTGAAGCAAGTTCCATAACCTCTTGTGGCGGTTTACTCCCTATTATGAAAAACTTAATATTAGATTCTTGATTTTTAATTAGAGGAAAAATTTCACGAGTAAAGTAAATTACAGCATCAACATTAGGAATATGTTGAAATCCCCCGATAAAAAGAATATCTTTTCTTTCCTGAAATGGTACCTTTGAACCATAGACTTCATGAGCAGCAGAAATCACTTTAACATTTAGTTTGGGATTTTCTGCAAGTAGTATTTTTTGTTCAACTGGGCTGACTACTATAGTACAGTCAACATTTCTAGCAGCAGTCAGTTCCAGAACTTTGGTTTGCATTGCCTTTGTTGCGAGCCTAGGATTATTTTCGATTGCTGCTTGCCTTTGCTCCCTAATATAGTGTAAATCTGCTGTATCATAGACCACTCTAGCCTGAGGGCAATATTGTCTGACACAATTGATATGCTTCTCTACAATGTTAGGTCTAGATAAGAAAACAATATCGTAGTATTTACCATAATCCTTTAGATGAGAAGCAATTGATTTGACGTAAGGCCAATATAAACATTCAACCCCTATGCGCTGTAAGTCTCGTGTATAGTCATCAAAGTACAATAAATTATCAGGAACGAAGGTAACTTTGTATGATAATGATTGGAAGATTTTAATGTAGTTACATATCTTCAGAGAACCTGCATCTTGATCTGGCGTTAGGGGACAAGCATCTATCACTAAAATTCGCTTCTTGACTCTTCTTTCCTTCTCCAAATAGGGATTATCCTCTGGTGTTCCGTGGGTTTTTAAAACATCAGCCCACTTTTGCCAAAATTTCCCTTGGTTAATAACTTGGTACTTTTTTACACCACTAGTAACATCTGTTCCTGAGGTTATTCCTTCAAAGTGGATAACTTCGGCCAGTGGCTGATAAAATACTTTGTAACCAGCTTGTCTAATTTGAAAGGCTAGATCAGAATCTTCTGCGTAGGCTGGCTTATAATGAGTGTCAAACCCTCCTAATTCTTCAAAAATTGTTTTTGGTACCATAATGCAAGCACCAGAACAATAGTCTACCTCGCGCAGATAAGAATATTCAGGTTTATTTGGATCCTCTAGCCTACCATAATTCCACCCAGAAGCATCATTCCAAATAATTCCACCTGCTTCTTGAAGTTTGCCATCAGGATATAGCAATTTTGCTCCGACTAAACCAGCATCAGGCTGAAGCTTATAGGTTTTTAGCAACTCTTGAAAACAATTAGCTTTAGGAACTGTATCGTTATTGAGAAAAACCAGATATTGACCTTGAGCAGCTTTGGCTCCACGATTACAAGATTCTATGAATCCCAGATTTTGGCTATTGTTTACAATCCGAATGCCTTCAATGCTGGTCAGCATTTGTTGGGTATCATCAATAGAGCAATCATCTACTACAATTACTTCAAATAGTAGAGATTCATTGTTGATATCTGCTAGCCTGCTGAGGCATTTAAATGTATATATCGATTTATTATATACAGGAATAATAATGGAAATAATAGGGTTGCCAGTTGTGGGGATTTTTAATGGCTTTGGCGGCAATAATTGGATTAATTCGCGCCATTCTTCACTGGATATAGTTTCTTTAATTGATGTTGACGAATAATGGCTGTTGAAAAAAAAAAGTCAAGCTTTTGGAAAATTTTGCTAAATAAAGCTGCTAATCCATTCTCCTTAACTGTTGACATTGCATTTTGAGCATAATCCCCAACCTCAGATAAAGGTTTCTCGTCTAACTCATTGTGCTGAAGATGCGATCTCAGCGAAGCTGAGGCACTGTGTGGTCTCGGCAGAGCCGAGGCGCAGTGCGATCGCGCTATTTGGGCTTGATTCTCCAGTAATTGGGATTGACGAAGATTTAATTCTGCCTGGATTGAGAATAATTGATCTTGCCGTGTCTTGTTCATCTACTCCTCAAACTCCTCACTTATTTACTAAATTCTATTCGGGGTTAGTTGTATTGTCGGTCTTTATAAGGTTAGTCAGCCTTTAATCCAATTGTTTGCTTTAATTTAAACCAAACTCCTCTAAGTTTCCAAAATTTACTTGACTCCATTGCTTTGATTATAGTTTGTGCTTCTCCCCATCCTTCCTGAGCCTGTCGTAACAAATGTTGAGTTTTTTCCCATTCTGTTTGAGTCTGTTGTAACAAATGTTGAGTTTTTTCCCATTCTGTCTGAGTCTGTTGCAGTTGGGTTTGAGACTCTTGCCATTGTTTTTGCCATTGTTCGTCTAAGGCTCGCATGGAATTTTGAAGACCTTCTAGTAAATCATCTTCTTTATCGATGTATATAGAATCAACTGACATTTTTATCTGCTTTATGTCGTCTGAGCAGATAGCCAATAAATAAATAGGTGAGTCTAGACTACATACTTGTTCGGATAGTTTGTTTACCCCACCTGTATATGCTTGGAAGCCAGTTTCAACATTATTTTCTAAGGAAAAAACAAATGAGCCAGTTGCTAATTTTTGACCATAAAATTTAAAATGAGCAAAATGTTTAATCAGAAGTTCTTCAAACTCATGAGAGTAAAGCTCTTTAACGTGATAGGGATTAGAATAATTAGGTTTATCAGAATAGTTTAAACGGTCTGGAGTAGATATAATTAAAATACCATCTGGCTTTAATACTCTCTTGATTTCGAGCATCATAGCTTCATGTTGCCCATGATGCTCAAGTGTCTCAAAAGAAGTAACTACATCAACTGAGTTGTCCGGAAGTGGCACTGAGTCACAAGCGCCAATCAAAAATTTAATATTTTGAGAAAAACTGTAATTTTTTTGGGCATATTCTACAGTTTCTGGATCAATATCAACTCCGATAACTGACTGAGCCACATTTGCCAATATCGCTGCACCGTATCCTTCACCAGAAGCTAAATCCAATACACATTTACCTTGCACCAATTTTCGTGATAGGGCGTACCTGTGTATATGCTCATACTTTATTTCACCAGTCAATGAAGGAACAAATCTTTCACCTGTAAATTCCATGTTTATCTAATTCAAGCACTCTCTAAAACTTGATGGGTCAATTTTGCTGCTCTGATAACATTGTGAGATATGCTTATATCTTTTAATGCCATCAAACCAAAAGTTAAACTCGTGACTCCTGATTGTAGACTAAATGCACTTTGCAACCAGTCCAACATTTCATGGTTTTCTTGGCTACCATCTGCCATTGCCGGCTCTAGTAAATAGTTATCATTTTTAATATGAGGCCAATTGACTGTAAATTTGATTATGATAGTTTCTCCTTTATTTAAACTAGGTAATTCATGTTGATATTGTGTAGTGTTCCAGGCTGTAATAGTAGTTCTTAATCTATCGTAGATAGTAATACCAATAATAGGATTTTTTACAAAATCATGGCATTTAACTGTTACCCATATTGAGAAAATTTGTTCAGGAAGTACAAATGAAGTATTTTTTCCACTTTTATCAAGGATTTTAAAATCAATTATTTCAGATCTACCAGTACCAAACCTGGTGACTCTATTAAAATTAAGATACTTTTTATTTGTAAAAGTATTAATTGCATTTGGTTCTTGAGATTTATTTTTAACAACAATTATATTGTGACCGTTATTTGTCTGGTTTGTTTGTTCCTTTTGCTGCTCTAATACAGGCTCTTGTTCGGCTTTAGAGCTGTTTTTTCGGTAATTATCATTGATTTGTTCATAAATCCATGATTGATAAGACTTACTAACTTCTGATGGACTACCTTGCTCAACTATCTGACTCTGATTTATCCAAATGCAGCGAGAACAAAGACGATTAACAGCACCCATATCATGAGATACAAATAGGATCGTACCACCAGAATCTTGAAAAGACTTAATCCTTGCCATACAACGATGGACAAATACGCCGTCTCCCACCGACAAAGCTTCATCAACTACTAAAATCTCTGGATCTACATGAATAGCAACCGCAAAAGCCAACCTCACAAACATCCCACTAGAATAGGTTTTGACCGGCTGCTCTATAAAATCACCAATATCAGCAAAAGCAGCTATTTCATCAAATTTAGCTGCGATTTCCTCTTGCTTTAACCCCAGTAACCTACCATTAAAAAATACATTCTGCCTTCCGGTAAACTCAGGATTAAAACCACTACCGAGTTCTAATAAAGCCGAAATACGTCCATTAACTTTTACCTCTCCACTATTGGTAGTTAGGGTTCCAACTATGATTTGTAAGAGAGTACTTTTCCCTGAGCCGTTGCGTCCAACAATACCTAAAGTTTCACCTTTAGCAACCTCTAGATTAATATCTCGCAGTGCCCAAAATTCTTGCGCTCGACTTTTTCCAGGAAAGAGCAGCTCCTTGAGACGATCGCCGGGATGCTCATAGCGTTTAAAGCACTTGGAAACGTTTTTTAAAGAAATAGCAATTTTTCGCTCTATCACCATCGGCTCACTCCTCAAAACTCCCACACCATATCCACACCATATTAAAAAGTATTACACCTCACTTGTCGAATCAAGATAAACAAACTGACCGAGAAAGTCAAGTCTAGTAGTCTGTCAAGATTGATTTCATGGATGGGAGAAAAGTTCGGAGTTCGGAGGAGCGAAGATTTAACCCTCATTTCCAAAGCATAACACTGAAAACAGCTAGTGTAGTAAAACAGCTAGCTATAGTTTATAAGACATCAGCAAAAGCTTGACGTAACTTACGATACACCCATAATCCAGCCAGGAAAACCACCACAGAAATCCCCCAAGCGATCGCCCATTCTAGCCAGTGGGTTACTTCCCCGACTAAGACCAAATCCCGATAAACCTCCGCGATCGCAGCTAAAGGATTGAGATAGAATACCCAATTACGCCAAGCTTCGGGAATCACAGAAGCAGGATAGACAATAGGAGTTAAATAGAACCACAGATTAATTATTACTCCCAGGGTCTGGGGAATATCTCTTAAAAATACGGTTAATCCTGCTGTAAAATAACCCAAGCCAGCAGTTAATAACAATTGCGGCAACCAGACTAACGGCAACAAAGACAATGTTCCATGAAGACTATGGGAGGAAATCCCTACTAAAACAATTAAAGCTGCTAAACCAAAGGCACTTTCAATGAATGTTGATAAAATAGGTACGAGTGGCAATAAAGCCAGAGGAAATACAACCTTTTTGACCAAATTTGGTTGTCCGATTACGGAAGTAGCCGACTGGAGTAATCCCCCCGTAAAAGCGATCCAAGGTAATAAGCCAGCAAACAGCCACAATCCAAAGACAATATTATTATCTGCTGGTAGTCCCTTGAGGTTTAATTTAACTTTGAGGATAATCGAAAAAACATAAGTATAAATTAGGAGCTGAGATAACTGATTTAATAAAGGCCAGAGATTTCCCAACACAGAACCCTTATATCGGGCTTCCAAGTCTCGCCTGACTAAGGTTCTTAGTAAATCGAACTTTGTCCACCACAATTCATTTATTGGCAGTATGATCCTCACCCAATTTAACTTTCCACTCACTTTTATTCTTCAACATCATTTATCTAGATTTCCCATTTAGATTAGCACCGTTTTTTCTTGAGTAAAAACACTTATTCCCTGAGCAAGTCCTCTTGGTAAATCACCATTTTTTAACTATGTTGGCGATCGCAATTAGGCGACTTCCAGAAAAGATAATCCCAAGACAATTAAAGCTCGATAGTCAGCGCAGGCACCGCCGTAAAACGACGGTGCCTGCGCGGGAAGGGGGCTTGTATGATTTTATAGTTGTGCCTCCCGCAGTTAATTGTTCTGTTCTAGCGGAATTCCCGGACCGCATTCCGCGGTTAAGCAGAGAAAATTTGACTTGTCAAAACATACCCTTATCCGATATGATGTGTGATTGTGGCTAAATAAAATGAGTACTTAACTCCGTCAAAAGTAAAATAGCACATTTGCTTAGGAGTAAATCTTATGTTTTCTGCCTTCTCAAGATACTGAAAGGAATATCCTTTTAAGTCTTAAGAGACTCAAGGCAACTATGAAGATCAAGAACCTGAAGTAGTTCATACCAAAGGTAATCAGATCGTAAATTTTAGAAAACAAGACGACTATATAGATTCGTGGCTGCACATCTTGTCTTTAGACGGTTTTTAAGCAAACTGGAACTAGGCAAGGTGACTTTATACTGTCCATTGAAGTTTTAACCTTGGTTAAAACTTTACACCTTACACAGTATCAATGTTGTTTAGCAAGAAGAGGGGTTAACAAAAAGTGTCTTTTGGCATACTAGGTACCAAACTAGGCATGACCCAAATATTTGACCAGGAAACAGGGAAAGCAATTCCCGTTACTGTGGTTCAAGCAGGTCCTTGCACTATCACCCAGATAAAAACCCCAGAAACTGATGGCTATGCCTCAGTTCAAATCGGGTTTAAAGAAGTTAAAGAAAAAGCTCTCACTAAACCAGAGTTGGGACATTTAAAAAAATCCTCCGCCTCTCCTGTGCGCCATCTCAAGGAATATCGTACTGAAGATGTCAGTGGATATGAGCTAGGTCAAACTATAAAAGCAGACCTATTCAACCCCGGTGAGATAGTAGATGTCAGAGGAACTACTATCGGTCGTGGTTTTGCTGGTTATCAAAAGCGTCACAACTTTAAACGGGGTTCGATGACTCACGGTTCTAAAAACCATCGCTTACCAGGTTCTACAGGTGCTGGTACGACCCCAGGTCGCGTATATCCAGGTAAAAAAATGGCAGGACGCTATGGAGGAACAAAAGTTACTATCCGTAAACTTCAAGTTGTAGAAGTAGATGATGAGCAAAATCTACTCCTGATCAAAGGTGCTGTTCCTGGAAAGCCAGGAACTTTATTGAGCATTGTTCCAGCTAATATTGTCGGAGCAAAATAATAGGTGTTAATAACCGATAACAAATAACTATGGTTAATTACGCAGTTAAAAATTGGCAAGGGGAAAATGTCGCAGAGACATCCCTAGAGCTAAAAGTAGCAAAAGAAGAAACAGCTAACCACATTGTTCACCGAGCCTTAGTAAGACAGATGACTAATGCTCGTCAAGGTACTGCTTCCTCAAAAACTAGAGCCGAAGTTCGTGGTGGAGGAAGAAAACCCTGGAGACAAAAAGGAACAGGACGGGCCCGTGCTGGTTCTACACGCTCTCCTCTGTGGCGTGGTGGTGGGGTTATCTTTGGACCCAAACCCAGAGACTTCAACGTCAAAATGAATCGCAAAGAGCGACGTTTAGCGTTAAGAACTGCGTTGATGAGTCGCTTAGAAGATGCGGTAATAGTAGAAAATTTTGCCGAGCAAATTACTCGTCCTAAAACCAAAGAGATCATATCTGCCTTTGAGCGTTGGGGACTAGACCCTGAAGCCAAAATTTTACTGATTGTCACCGATATTTCGGAAAACATACATCTCTCATCCCGCAACATTAGCAACGTCAAACTGCTCAAAGCCAATAGCCTTAATGTTTATGACTTGCTCAATGCTCACAAAATTGTGATAACTGCTGACGCTTTGGCTCAAATACAGGAGGTATATAGTGACTGATTATAATCCTAGAGACTTAGCCGATCTCATTCTCAAACCCATAGTCACTGAGAAAGCTACCCGACAAATGGAAGAGAATAAGTACGTGTTTGATGTACTCCCTAGAGCCACCAAGCCAGAAATCAAAGCAGCTATTGAAAGCTTGTTTGATGTTTCTGTGACTGGTGTTAATACTCTCAAACTACCCCGCAAAAAACGCAGAGTTGGTAGATACATTGGCTACAAAGCCCAATATAAAAGAGCAATTGTGACGTTGAAAGAAGGTGATAGCATCACTCTCTTCCCCGAAGTATAAATAAGGGAATTTGGCATACCCGAAAAATAACGAGCTAAAATCAACAATCTCAAACTTTATTAAAATTATGGGTACTCGTTCATTCAAACCATATACTCCAGGAACTCGTCAGGCGACGATTTCTGATTTTTCCGAAATTACTAAAAGTAAGCCCGAAAAGTCTTTAACCAAGTATAAACACAGGGTTAAAGGACGTAACAACCGAGGTGTAATTACCAGTCGCCGTCGTGGGGGTGGACACAAACGTCTTTATCGCATCATTGATTTCAGAAGAGATAAGCTGAATATTCCTGGTAATGTTATTGCTATTGAATACGATCCTAACCGCAACGCTAGAATCGCTTTAGTAGAATACCAAGATGGAGAGAAACGCTATATTTTAGCCCCAGTAGGAATTAAAGTTGGCTCTGAAATCATATCTGGGCCTGATTCTCCCATTGAAATTGGCAATGCCCTTCCTCTAGGCAAAATTCCTCTTGGTGAAACAATCCACAATATAGAACTAAGAGTAGGTAGAGGCGGTCAAATTGTCCGTGCTGCTGGAACAGCAGCCAAGTTGATGGCAAAAGAAGGAGATTATGTCACTGTTGGATTACCCTCTAAAGAAGTCAGAATGATTCGGAAAGAGTGTTATGCCACCATCGGACAAGTGGGCAATGCGGAATTTAGAAACCTCAAGTTAGGGAAAGCAGGTAAAAGTCGTCATTTGGGCAGAAGACCTCAAGTTAGAGGTAGTGCAATGAACCCCTGCGACCACCCTCATGGTGGTGGTGAAGGCCGCGCACCTATCGGAAGAAGCGGGCCTGTTACTCCTTGGGGTAAGCCAGCTTTGGGAATGAAAACACGCAAGAAGAAAAAACCCAGTGACAAACTGATTGTGCGCCGTCGTCGTTAGTTTTTACCCGCAACTTTGTTCGTTTCTATTATTTATCCTTTACTGTCTATTGAATTATGGGTCGCTCTTTAAAAAAAGGTCCTTTTATCGCAGATAAACTGCTCAAAAAAATTGAGAAGCTAAACGCTGAAAACAAAAAAGAGGTGATCAAAACTTGGTCACGAGCCTCTACTATTTTGCCTCAGATGGTAGGTCATACCGTAGCTGTTCATAACGGTCGGCAGCATATTCCTGTTTTTATCTCCGACCAAATGGTGGGTCATAAATTAGGTGAATTTGCTCCGACTCGTACTTTTAGAAGTCACTCCAGAAGTGACAAAAAAGCTCGCCGATAGCAAGATTTAACACTGAATACAATTATGGCAATAGATACTACAAATCAAGCTAAGGCGATCGCCAAATATATCCGCATGTCTCCTTACAAAGTCAGAAGAGTGTTGGATCAAATTCGCGGTCGTCAATACAGGGAAGCTCTAATCATTCTCGAATTCATGCCCTACAAGGCTTGCGAACCAGTACTGAAAGTATTGCGCTCCGCCGTAGCCAACGCAGAACACAATTTAGGAATAGACCCTGCCACTTTGGTGGTTAGTCAAGCATTTGCTGATGGAGGGCCTGTTCTCAAACGCTATAGACCAAGAGCCCAAGGCAGAGCTTATCAAATTCGCAAGCCAACCTGTCACATTACCGTAGCAGTTGCTCCTGAAGTGACTGAATAATTTAACACATTCTATTTAGAGGAAATATTAGTGGGTCAGAAAATACATCCAATTGGGTTTCGATTAGGTATTACCAAAGAGCATCAGTCTTGCTGGTATGCTGATACTAAGCGTTATCCAGAGCTGCTTCAAGAAGACCGCAGAATTCGAGAATACGTAACTAGAGAACTCAGTAATGCTGGCATTTCTCAAGTCAAAATTGAACGTAAAGCCGATCAAATCGAGCTAGCAATTCATACTGCTCGCCCTGGCGTAGTGGTAGGTCGTGGTGGTACTGGCATTGAAAAGTTACGTAACGAACTACAAGGGACTGTAGGGAACAACCGTCAAATTCGGATCAATGTCATTGAAGTTCCCCGAGTTGATGCCGACTCTGCTCTAATTGCTGAATATATTACTCAGCAACTAGAACGTAGGGTATCTTTTCGTCGTGTAGTGCGTCAGGCAATTCAACGGTCGCAAAAAGCAGAAGTGCAGGGCATTAAAATCCAAGTAAGCGGTCGTCTTAATGGTGCAGAAATTGCTCGAACTGAGTGGGTAAGAGAGGGGAGAGTTCCGCTTCATACCTTAAGAGCCGATATTGACTACGCCTACCGCACAGCTTTAACCATTTACGGCATTCTAGGGGTTAAAGTTTGGATATTCAAAGGAGAAGTCATCCCAGGACAAGAAGACGTTTCTACTCCTACTCCAACCCAAGCACCACGTCGCCAGCAGCGTCGTCGCAAGACATTTGAAGACCGTTCGGAATAAATATCAGCAACTAGCAAATACTTAACTATGCTAAGTCCTAGAAGAACTAAATTTCGTAAACAACAACGGGGTCGAATGAGAGGAATGGCTTACCGAGGTAGCACTCTCAATTTCGGTGACTACGCTCTCCAAGCTACAGAACCTTCTTGGATTACCTCTCGTCAAATCGAAGCAGCCCGTCGAGCTATGACTCGTTATGTTCGTAGGGGAGGTAAAATCTGGATTCGGATTTTTCCTGATAAGCCAGTTACCATGCGTCCTGCTGAAACCCGTATGGGTTCTGGTAAAGGCTCTCCCGAATATTGGGTAGCAGTGGTCAAACCAGGAAGAATCATGTTTGAGATGGCAGGAGTTCCTGAACCAGTAGCGAGAGAAGCAATGCGTTTAGCTGCACAAAAGTTACCCATCAAAACCAAGTTTATTACTCGTGAACAGGAGTATATCTAATAATTATGGCGTTACCCAAAATTGAAGATGTAAGAAACCTCCCAGATGAGGAACTAGCGGAGGAAATTTTAGCACTTAAGCGAGAGCTTTTCCAACTCAGACTAGAGCAAGCTACTCGTCGTCTAGAAAAGCCCCACTTGTTTAAACACAAAAAACATCGTCTCTCTCAATTGTTGACTGTAGAACGGGAACGCCAGCTAGGAATCTCGCCTACCGCTACAACCAAATCTGAAGAGGAGTAATTTGAAATATGGCAGTAAAAGAAAGAGTGGGGGAAGTCGTCAGCGACAAAATGGATAAAACCGTAGTTGTAGCTGTAGAAAATCGCTCACCCCACCCCAAATACGGAAAAATTGTTGTCCGCACTAAGAAGTACAAAGCTCATGATGCAGACAATCAATGTAAGATAGGCGATCGCGTTCGGATACGCGAAACTAGACCTCTCAGTCGAACTAAACGCTGGACTGTAGCGGAAATTCTGGAAACTAAAAATTCATAACTTTTATTAGATAAATCTTACAGCCGTGATACAACAACAGACTTATCTTAACGTTGCTGATAATAGTGGAGCTCGTAAACTTATGTGTTTAAGAGTTCTAGGAACAGGGAATTCTCGCTACGGTCATATCGGTGATGTGATTGTTGCTGTAGTTAAAGATGCCCTTCCTAATATGGCAGTAAAAAAATCCGATGTGGTCAGAGCCGTAATTGTTCGGACCAAACAGCCAGTACGTCGCGAAAGCGGAATGAGTATCCGTTTTGATGATAATGCTGCGGTCCTGATCAACAACGACAATAATCCTAGAGGAACTAGGGTTTTTGGGCCTGTCGCGCGGGAAT
>JASJEK010000398.1 GCA_030064915.1 Xenococcaceae cyanobacterium MO_234.B1 | reverse complement strand
ATAGTGAGACAACTGTATATGTATATCATATTGAGAAAGGTTGTGAAGTTGTGGAATATCAGGTAGATGAAAATGGTAATGTGATTTCTGAAAAGTCTGTGGGAACAGCAGATGATTGTTCTGACAATTAAAACACTTTTCTACTGAAGCGACGCTCTAGCACCAGCTACCATCAATCAGAAATTAGCAGCTATCAAGAGCTTGGTTAATTACGCTTCGGTTATTGGCAAATGCCATTATTACGTTAACGAATATTAAAGCTGAGAAATTGACCCCCTATCGAGATACGAAAATTTTGCAGTTGAAAGCCATCTGGCTTTTAGCTGATGGAGAGGTTCCCTCGTTCCTCCCGTTGAAAATAAGTAGGGAAATTTATTTCCCTGTATCCCAAAATATAAGATAATGATCTTTAAAGCGAGTAGGAACAAGGTTTGTCGCCGTGACTCTTTGCTAGCAGGGGTGAAATTCCCGTCGCTCCCGAAACTAGTAGCATTGGTGCTACCAAGACTAAGGCAACAGACAAGCAGGCAGCAAATATGAGGACACGTAGGGCAAACTTGGTTTTTCCCCGTGTTCCTGAAGGGTCCGAAGTGATGTCCGTAGTGATTTATCCCCCTAACTTGGGTAAAACCACTCTGAAAGTTTGGAGTAATCCAACTGGTGAGGGCATTTTCCAGTAGGAGAGTAGATGTAAGACAGTTAAGAACCGCAATCTACGCCAGTATCCTAGAATCCCCGCACTTTTAGGGCGGGTGAGTATGTCAAGGAACTAATCCTTACTCCCGCTCCCCTTCAGTAGATTTAGGATGTATTTGTTCTGCTTCAGGACATTCATCAGAAACTGGAAGTTCTGAGTTATTTTTGGCAACAGAGGCAAGTTTTCTCATGACAGAGCCAATACTATCAAGACGTACCATCTCTTCCCAAGAACTGATTTCATCATCTTCTTCCGTCTCATAACGGATAGTAACTAGATCTCCTTCAAAGTCAATGATTTGACCGTTATCAATCCATCTTTGTTGATCCCGCAAGAAAATACAAACCTCACGACCGTCTTGATATAGTTGATAAATCTTGCGGTGTAGCATCGCTTTCTCCTATACAAATAACCCCTATTGTAGTGATTACGTTAAATTTTATATTGCTATTTATTGCTATTGTGACATAAAACAAAGGGTGAAGGACTGAGAATGAGTCTTAGAGTTGGATATTTTCAAACTTCTTTTAACTCAGTTGATTTGCATTTTCTAATTTGGTTGAATATTTACTTGATTAAATATTCAACTTTTTAGTCTAAACTCCAGTTACAAGCAGAATAATTTCAGCAATAAAATTATAGGGGCTTGGAAGATTTAACTTGTTTTGATGGTATCACCTCAAAAACCACTTCAAAGGGCTGTCCCAGTTGCTCTCTCAGCCTTTTTTCCAACTTAGCTACATCTTCTGGCGTTACTTGCTCTGTTGCTTGAACTGTTAATACTAAAGAAGGAGGCTTAGTTTTCCGAATAACTTCTAAATCGATAACTTTTATATCAGGTCTTTTAAGTACCAAACTAATTGCTCCTGGAATGGCTTGTTCAAGCCGAGTTTGGTCAAGCAACTGCCAAAAACTAATTCCCAAGGGCACTGCAAGTAAAGCAATGAGAAATCCAGATACTCCCCAAGAAAGTTTGCTGCTTAGCTCGTTACTGTCAGCATATCCGCCTAAAACATAGACTATCAGACAAGCAAAACTGATGCCAATCAGGTTAGTCAAGTAGAGCAAGGTTGCTCCCTGAGCCAATTGCCATTCTGCTTGAGATAGAGTCAGACCGACAACACACAAAGGCGGCATTAGAGCTACAGCAATAGCCGTACCTGGAATAGCATCTCCGATCGCTGGACGAATCTTAGCATAGCCACTGATACCTCCTGCCACCAAAGCAATTAATAAATCAATCATATTTGGTTGAGTTCTCGATGCAACTTCACTGCCAACACTAGGCAGATTGATTAGCAAACCAACCAAACAAGAGCTACCAACAGCTATAATACTGCCTAGAGCGATCGCGGTAAAACTGCTGCGTAGAAGGGTTAAGTCTCCTTCTAGAGCGGCAAAAGACAATCCCCGTAAAGGTAGCATTAGGGGCGCGATGATCATGGCACCAATAATGACAGCAGAACTATTAATAACTAGCCCAAAAGTGGCAATTAGACAAGAGCTGATAATTAGAACTAAATAGCTTTGAGTAAGTTTTGAGTCTCTAATTAAAGATTCCCTCAGCTGAAGGATGGGAATTGCTCCTAGACCGAAAATTCTAAATAGTTTCCAAATTCGGCGCATTGCTGAAATTCCAAAAACTGGCGTTGTTAAAAAATAGGGGACAGATAACTTCAAGTCCCCCCTTCCCGACTCACAGGGGTAAGTTTTTTACAAATTCGTGAGTCCTTACTCTAATTAGAACGAAAAAACGAGGGTTTTCCCCCTCTGCCCCCCTTGCCCAACGAGAGCCGTTAATGTAAAAGATCTACCCTTGTAAGCCCCTTCCCGACCCTGCTTGTCTCAACCTATCAATTCAAAGTTGACAGATAAAAGTTGACAGACCACTAGTTGGTATAATTACCTAAATCAGACTTACTAAGGAGTTGTCTTCAGTGTTTTTTTCTAGAGAATACCACAACTTTTAAGAAACTTCTCAAGCTCGCCCTTAAAAAAATATTGTTTTAAACATAACTATTGATTATGACAGGTAAACTTAGGTAAAGCGGGGCTGGGAAATGACACTTCATAAGTAGTTTGGAAAATTCCTCCCTAATCAATGTCATGAATAACCTATGCTATTAACCCCAGCAGCTAAACATACAAGATATCGTCATTGATTCAACCCAATATTAATTTTCCGACAGATGGCTTGGCATCGGAAAATTTAACTAAATTAGTATCAAGGAGATAATAGATTTTGTCTTAGTAAAGCTTAGTTTCTCAAATATTTATCAAGCAACAAAAACAATCATCTATGAATCATCAAGAATTAACCATAAATCATCAACAGACTCCAAATTATGCACCATTACTAATTGCTCCTGCTCAAGTTTTGCGAGGGGAAAATATCTTGAGTCAGTCGGGAGCAGCGATCGCAGCTTTCGGAAAACGACCTCTAATAGTAGGGGGAAATCACACTTTAGAGATAATTCAACCTTATCTACAACCAATAATCCAAGAATATAAACTAGAACCTGCTCAAGCTAGTTATCTCCCCGATTGTACAGAATCCTCTTTAACTAAGTTACGAGACACCGTCGCAACTCACAAAGCTGACTTCATTATCGGTGTGGGTGGGGGAAAAGCTCTAGATACTGCCAAATTATTGGCTGATCAATGTCAAATATCTGTTGTTACTATTCCGACTTCTGGTGCTACCTGTGCAGCTTGGACAGCACTATCGAATATTTATTCTGAAACCTCAGCCTTTCAATACGATGTAACCTTGGCTCGCTGTCCCGATCTACTCATCCTAGACTATAGTTTGATTCGTACTGCTCCTCAAAGAATGTTAGTCGCAGGAATTGGAGATGCGATCGCAAAATGGTATGAGGCTTCTGTCAGTAGTGGAAAGTCCACTGCAACCTTAACTATCGCAGCAGTGCAGCAAGCGAGAATTTTACGAGATATTTTGTTACAAAAATCAACCGCAGCTTTAGAAAATGATCGGGGAGATGATTGGCCCGAAGTAGTTGATGCTACCGTGTTATTGGCTGGTGTCATCGGAGGTATTGGTGGTGCCAATTGTCGGACAGTTGCTGCTCACGCTGTTCACAATGGTTTGACCCATATTCAGTCTGCTCACCACCCACTGCACGGAGAAAAAGTAGCTTATGGGATTTTAGTCCAATTGCGTCTTGAGGAAATGCTCCAAGGGAATCAATTAGCGGTTTCAGCGAGAAAACAATTACTAGAATTTTACACAGATATTGGTTTACCACAAACCCTAGAAGATTTAGGTTTAGGAAATATTAGTCTCTCCCAACTGCGTCTAGCAGCAGAAGTTGCTTGTCAACCTAATTCTGATATTCATCGCTTACCTTTCTTGGTGTCTTCAGAACAACTGATGGCTGCAATGGTATCTACTAGGGAGTTAGCAGCATCTCCTGTAGGAAGAGAAATCCCAGGGTAATTAATAAACAGAAAATACCTGCTACTCCAGCTAAAGGTTGTTGACTAATGCCAGTTATCCAAAGCTTTTCAGGTTTTTTGTAGGTTAGTATCTCAGCAGAATCAAGACAAGATAAACCCCAAATCCAGCCTGTATGCAATCCCCAAGCTAAACCTAGGCTTCCGTGGTCTACTAATCTTGCTCCTACTAAAACCATCCCCATTAGCCATAAACCAGGTATTTGGGGGAGAGTGGTTTTTCTTTCCCAAACTAGGTGCAGTAGGGCAAAAACTAAGCTAGAAATTATTGCTGCTGACCAATAAGGGTAATCTTTATCTAACTCACTAAGAATAAAACCGCGAAATACTATCTCTTCAACTATAGCTATTGCTAAACCCAAAACTAAAATTGGTGGCGCAGAAGCTAGGAGTTTTTGGCGGTTTTCCCAATGCCAATCTACTAATCCTAAAACAGACTCTAGAAAAAATACAATTACTAAGGTAGTTAATGCTAAAATTAGACCGCTTCCCAGGGAAATAAAAATTTCTCTGGTCACACCAATATCAGCAAAAGAAGCCTCTTCGTGTTTGATTATTAACCAAATAATTAGAGGAGCTAGAGGATAAAGAGAGACGAGAAAAAGTATTTTTTGTTTGATAGTCAAAGGGCTAGCTAGTTGATAGTTAATCAATTTAGCTAGAGGTAGAGCAATGGGTAGCCAGGCGATGACCCAAGCAGCAAAAAAAACAATTATTGTAAGTGGGGATGAAAGCATCATCTTGGCTGCAAAATGGAAATCACCTTTGCAATCAAAGGCGATTTATTTATGACAAATTCCTACATTAAGGACTAGTTTTCATCATCAGTAACTTCATCACTGTCAATTTGTTTGAGGTGAATGTGTTTGTAGCCTAATTTAATTTCAAATTTATCACCTTCTTTTAAGCCCATAGCCTGAGTGTAGGTAGAACCAATAACAATTTGACCATTTTTATGAACACTTACTTTATAAGTAGGTTCTCTACCACGTCCATCTTTTGTTCCTTCTGGATCGAGGGGAACACCTTTTGCAGCTAGAACTGCATCGTAAAAGTCAGTCAAATTGACACGGGTTTGATTATCTTTTGTAATAGTGTAATATCCGCAGCGTTTTGCTGTTTCTCGTCTGGGTAAGTGAGAAAGCTCTTTTACTTTTTGAAGTAGTGCCTTTCCTGTTAAAGGAGTAGTGGCGGTTTCGGTCATAATTTTCTCAATGTTCCTCTTACTTTTTTGTTTTTGCCAACTAAATAACTAAACTATAATTGACTCTATAAAAAATATACCGCTAAATATCTAGATTGTCACAATATTTTTCAAGAGTTAGAATTTTTTTGAGAATATGGTCGACTCAAATTTGACATTATACTTATCCGCATACTTATCCGCAAAACTACCAAAGTCTTAAAATATTCTATCTTTTCTTGTCATATCTTGCTTTGGGGAATTCTAGTATAGATCGAAATTTTTAATGTCTGATTTGTTTTTACATCTTCTGGAGTACAAGAGAAAGTGATGGCAAGAGAGTAAAAGTACTTAATTGTATCCTTCAATCAATAGTAAGAAAATAAAAGACCCTTAGCAAAATTCTCGGTAAGAACGAGGTGTTATTAATTGTAAATATTTTGTAATATCAGTTAATATTGTT